>JANPGT010000032.1:0-4763 GCA_031424135.1 Chitinophagaceae bacterium | reverse complement strand
CAAAGCCAGTAGGATAGATGCCAATTTCATGAATATGATCCGCGATAATATACTCAGCGGAAATGTTACGGCAGCAAGGGCCCTGGCCAAAAATACGGATAACCCGGTTGCGCGTATGATAGACAAAGGCCTGCAGCGCGTTGGTAAGCCCATTGATTATATTGAAAAAAGCATGGAAAGTGTGGGTAAACTGGAGATCTATAAAATGGAGCGCAACCTGTCTGTTTTAACCCTGGTGTACGGTATTGCACCCATGTTTGGATTTTTAGGAACTTTGTTTGGAATGCTGCAGCTGTTTTTTGAAATCAATACTACAGGAGATTTTACGCCGGCTTCTATTGCGGGCGGTATTTATACCAAGATAGTTACTTCAGCCTCTGGTTTGATTATTGGTCTTTTGGCGTACGTGGGCTATAACTTTTTGAATACACAGATCAATAAAACCATCAACAGGATGGAAGCGGCCAGCTCCGAGTTTATAGATATTCTGCAGGAACCGACGAGGTAGGAAGGAATTGGGAATTAGGTATCAGGAATTTGGCTGGACCCGCGATAAGGGGATAGATTGAGCGTTGTTGCGTCGCACACTTTTACGGCAACGCTGCATTGTACATTATCGCTTCGAAAGGAATGAACGGCCAGCATTTAAAATTTAAAATTCATCATTTAAAATGGATCTTAACAGACGTCTCAGGTCACACCCCGAACTGCATGCAGGAGCGTTGAACGATATCCTGTTTATACTGCTGTTCTTTTTCCTGATTGTGTCTACCCTGGCCAATCCCAACGTAGTAAAACTGTCTACCCCCAAAGCAAAAAGCGATACCAAGGCTAAACAAACGGTGATAGTAAATATTAAGCCGAATGGTCAGTATATCATCAATGGCAAAACACTTTCTGTGGCCGAAATACAGGCATTTGTACAGCCCTATATTACCAAAGATTCTACACAGGCTACTATTGCCATTAATGCAGATAAAACGGTGCCGCTGGAAGACGTGGTGGCCATCATGCGCATCGCCCGCGATATGGGCGCCCGCACTACGTTACTGGTAGACAATAAGAAGCAGTAGTTAGTTTATCAGTTTACTGATTAACTGGTTGCTCAGTCCCTTACGCGGATGGACCTTTGGCCGAAAAGTCTTTTACCAGTCAACTAACCAACCAATCAACTGAGCAACCAATAAACCAATCAACTAACCCGGCATGAACCGCAGAAAAGCCATCCTTTCTATCTTTCTTGCTGGCGGAGGTCTGAGTGCCGGTTTCTCGGGTTACAAGTGGTACCATATTCATAAAACACCTGATATTGGTTTTCTTGAAAATAATACTGCCCTGGTGGCCGACCTGGCCGAGGTAATTATTCCGGCTACCGATTCCCCGGGCGCCAAAGCAGCCATGGCTCATACCAGTATTATTTCCATGATAGTTAAAGTGGCCGACCGGAAGACAAAAAATATTTTTATTGATGGGTTGAAAGCTGTTGAACAATACAGCCAGCAGCAATACAATGCCGCTTTTACCTCCCTTACCAGCGCACAAAAGCAGCTGGTGGTCAAATATTTCAGGGAGAAGGGAAAAAACTATGCCGGCCTGCCGGGAAAGATTAAAAACAAGTTTTTAGGGAAATCATTCTTTCATATACTGAAAGAATATACCACCATTGCATTCTGCACATCAAAAACGGGGGCTACACAAACCCTGGCTTATGATTATATTCCCGGAGGATACAAGGCCTGTATGCCAATGACACATGGGCAAAAATCATGGGCCACTAAATAATTATACATGGGAGACCCGGCACAGGCAGGCATCAATAACAGGGGCGTAGCGGAGCATAGCTACGATGCCATTGTGGTGGGCAGCGGTATCAGCGGTGGTTGGGCCGCCAAAGAACTTTGCCAGAAAGGGCTAAAAACCCTGCTGCTGGAACGAGGGCGCAACGTAGAACATATTAAAGATTATACCACGGCGTCTATGCATCCCTGGGAATTTCCCAACCGCCTTGCTATTACTGAACAGGACAGGGCTGAAAACCCCGTGCAATGCCAGGCGTATGACGAAGGCAGCAAGCAGTTTTACGTAAACGACCGGGAACATCCTTATACACAATCCACGCCTTTTAACTGGATACGCGGTTACCAGGTGGGCGGCCGTTCACTGGTATGGGGCCGGCAAACTTACCGCCTCAGCGACCTGGATTTTGAAGCCAATGCAAAAGACGGTTTTGGTGTTGACTGGCCCATCCGCTACAAAGACATTGCCCCATGGTACGATTATGTTGAAACCTTTGTGGGTATCAGCGGCCAGGCGGAAGGTATACCGCACCTGCCCGATAGTGTATTTCTGCCACCCATGGAGATGAACTGCGTGGAGAAGCATTTTAAGGAATCCGTAAAAAAACAGTTCAAAGACCGTACGGTTATACATGGCCGTGTGGCCAACCTGTCAAAAGGGTGGAATGGCCGGGGTCCCTGCCAGTACAGAAACCTCTGCGACAGGGGCTGTCCTTTTGGAGGTTATTTCAGCAGTAATTCGGCTACCCTGCCTGTAGCGGCAGCTACCGGTAATTTAACCCTGCGTCCCCATGCCATAGTGTACGAAATTATTTATGATGAAAAAACGCAAAAAGCCAGCGGCGTCCGCATTATAGATGAACTCACCAAAAAGACCACCGATTATTTTGCGAAGATTATTTTTATGAACGCCTCTACGGTGGCTACCGCTTCTATATTACTGCAGTCGGTTTCATCGCGGTTTCCCAATGGTTTTGGCAACAGCAGCGGCCAGGTGGGATTGAACCTCATGGATCACCATATGGGTGCGGGGGCTACCGGCCGTTACGATGGTTTTGCAGACCAGTATTATTCCGGCAGAAGGCCCACCGGTATTTATATTCCCCGGTTCAGGAATATTGATGCAGCTACCAAACGATCTGATTTCATACGCGGGTATGGCTACCAGGCAGATGGCGAACGGGCGGAGTGGAGAGATACCATGCAGGAGAATGATAATTTTGGTGCTGCATATAAAGAGTCGCTTGCCAAACCCGGCCCCTGGACCATGTGGATGGGTGCCTGGGGAGAATGCCTGCCCAACCCGGAGAATAAAATTTCACTGGAAAAGGATAAAAAAGACAAATGGGGATTGCCGTTAGTAAATATCCATTTTGAATACGGCAACAATGAAGTGGCCATGCGTAAAGATGCACAGCACAGTGCAGCAGAAATGCTGTCCGCTGCAGGGTTCAACCATGTGCAACCGTTTGATTATGGTACCGTGGCGGGCTCAGCGGTGCATGAAATGGGTACGGCCCGCATGGGAAAAGATCCCAAAACATCGGTGCTGAATGCACATAATCAACTGCACGAAGCGAAGAATGTTTTTATCACCGATGGCAGTTGCATGCCCTCCGGCGGTTGTCAGAATCCCTCACTTACTTATATGGCACTCACTGCCCGCGCCTGCGATTTTGCAGTGAGTGAGCTGAAGAAAAATAATTTGTAAGCACTATTTCGGTTCTGCTGTTAGTGAAAAAACCAACAGCGGCGGAAAAAATAATCTGCGCTACGCCAACCAATCAACTATTCAACTGATCAACCAACCCCCCGGCCCGCAGCATCCTGTCTCTTCCCTGCATATCTTTTCTTAATTCGATATCCGAAAACCCCTTTTTTGTATACAGTGCAATAATGGATTGCGCCATCTCTGCATGTATTTCCAGGTAGAGATGCCCGCTTTGTTTAAGGTGTGTAATGGAGAAATCCGCAATGGCTTTATAAAACAGCAAAGGGTCTTCATTTTCTACAAACAAGGCCAGGTGAGGCTCGTATTGCAGCACGTTGGCCGCCATAGTTGCTTTATCACTTTGCGGAATATAGGGCGGATTGCTGACAATAATATCAAATTTGGGCAGCGATTGCCTGGCATTCGTATCCAGTATATCAAGTTGATAAAAATGGATGTCCAGGTTTTGCGCGGCTGCGTTTTTCTTTGCTACCTGCAAAGCGCCTTCACTGATATCAACGGCGTGTACTTCTATGCCAGGCAGGTTCTTTTTTATAGCCAGTGGAATACATCCACTGCCGGTACCGATATCGAGGGCCAAATTCCCAATTCCAAATTCCCAACTCCTGGCATCTTTAATTATCCAGTCTGCCAACTCCTCTGTCTCCGGCCTTGGTATCAGCACATTTTCATCCACATATAATTTCATTCCAATAAACCAGGCTTCCTGCAGTACATATTGAAGGGGTTTATTTTCCAGCAGTGCGCGGCTATAATCATCCAGTTGTTGCTGTTGGACGGCAGAAAGCGGAACTGTCCTGTTAACCACGCGGTCAATTTTTGTCCACCCGGTAATGTTTTCCATCAGCAGGTCGGAAATATTGGCTGCTTCCCTGTCGTCGTACAGGTCAAATAACCGAAAACGCAATTGTTGGCTTGCTTCGTGAATGGTCATGGGGGCAAACTTACAGGAAAGCCGCGAGCTGTGAGCGGTGAGCTCCGAGGGGATACGCCGGGGGCTCAAGGCTCGCCGCTCACAGCTCATAGCTGGCTTTAAACCTGTATTTTTGCCGCCACTTGAAAACACATGAAACATACATGCGCCGCTGCATTGAACTTGCCAGGAAGGGTGCTGGCAGTGTGGCGCCCAACCCTATGGTGGGGGCGGTGCTGGTGTACGATAACCGTATTATTGGTGAAGGGTATCATATGCAGTATGGGCAGGCACACGCCGAAGTGAACTGCATCAATGCTGT
>JANPGT010000031.1:0-3028 GCA_031424135.1 Chitinophagaceae bacterium | reverse complement strand
GAAAAACTTTATCCAAACTGTCTACTGTTCGCAAAGCCAGTTTAATTGAATTTCACTTCACAGATCCTGGCCACGGCTGGGCTACCGGTGGTGGCGGCTATGTATACAGGTATGTAAAGCCATAAGAGAATATTTATGCATTATTCAGCACATCTTTCCAAAGATAAAAAATTCAAAAAACTGCTGGAAGGCAAAGAGCCTTTTGTTTTGAAACAAAGGAAGAAGGTTTACCTCCACCTCTGTGGCTCTATCATGAGCCAGCAATTATCTGTAAAAGTAGCAGACGTTATCTGGAAGCGTTTCCTGGCGCTGTACGATAAACACCCCACCCCGGAACAGATTGCAGATACGCCTTTTGCTACCCTTCGTGGAATAGGTCTTTCCAACGCAAAAGTGAGCTATATTCAGAATGTTGCCAGGTTTGCCATCGAGCAGGGTATGGAATGGAAGCAATTGAAAAAAATGACGGATGAAGAAGTAACCCAGCATTTAATCCAGATAAAAGGGGTTGGCCGCTGGACCACGGAAATGCTGCTGATGTTTGCCCTTGGCCGTGAAGATGTTTTTGCCGTAGACGATCTGGGCATACAAAATGCCATGATAAAACTATACAAGCTGGACAACGCAGATAAAAAGCAATTCAAAGAAGACCTGCTGCGCATTTCAAAAAAATGGAGCCCCTACAGAACTTATGCCTGCCTGCATTTATGGAACTGGAAAGATAACAGCCCTGAAAAATGATTTCAGGGCAGTACAGCAGCCTTCCTTCTCTTCTTGCTTTGTTAGCACCCCATTAAAAAATATTTTTTTTACAGGCATCCTTAAACAGTAGGCCTGCGTACTGCTGCTTACCTATACTTATTTTCCGGCGGAACAAATCCACCCGTACCCTTTTTTGACGACACCCCAACCATTGTTTTAGCCATCAGACAATCATGCCCGCTGTAGTTAGCAGGATAACCATTATTAACCAAAAAAACTGTGTATGAAAAAGCAACCGCTTTATTTCAGGCTGGGCTTCTATGTCGTTTCCGCAATGTGCTTACTCTTTATCTCCGTATTTCTCAAAGGTTGTGCAAAAGATAAAACACCAGAAAAAATTAAGTCGGTGCAGCTGGCTACCGACGCCATATTGGGAACTATCTTAACTGACAGCAAAGGATTTACGCTCTATTATTTCTCAAATGATGTTGATGGTGCCAGCAAATGCACCGGCGGCTGCCTGGCAGTTTGGCCTGTTTTTTACGATTCTCTTTTAAGTGCCGCTACGCTGGGTACGGGCTTAAAGGCCTCAGATTTTGGAACACTGACCAGCAGCAGCGGTGCCAAACAAACCACCTACAAAGGATGGCCGCTGTACTATTATGCACCTAAAGATGCCAATGGGGTTAATGTGCGCGAACTGGCTGGCGAAAAAAAGGGAGAGAAAGTAGGCAATGTCTGGTTTGTAGTGAAGACCAACTACTCCATTTTCCTGGCCAATAAGAAAGTGGGCACTGCCGGCACCACAGACAGCACAACAAAACTATTTTTAACAGACAGCGCTGGCAATACGCTGTACCTTTTTACCAAAGACTCATTGAATCCAACTACCCTGCCCACCAATTGTATCAATGGCTGTATTACTACCTGGCCAGTATTTTATACTTCTAACCTTACACTCCCTTCATCGCTTAACAAGACAGATTTTGGGGAGATTACCCGTACCGATGGCGCTGGTGGCACTACCAGGAAACAATCTACCTACCGGGGCAGACCACTGTATTATTACACGCCGGATGCGTACGTAAGAGGCGTTGCAAAAGGAGAAGGCGTGGGCAAAGTGTGGTGGGTGATGTTGCCAGGCATTACAAAAATCAATTAATAATAATTTAAACCGGTTCTTTTTGCTGCAGTTTCGTAGCCGGCGGGGTGTTCTCCTGCCGGCTTTTTTACGCACTTGCGGCGGCAGATAACGCTGTCAGAAAACGCACCACCCGCCAAAATAGTTTCCCCACAGGCATCCCGGCGGATGGTTTATGCGTATACCCGCAGTAAGCGTCATTCAGTTACCGGGCAGGCCATGCTGCCAACCAGCAAAAAGTGAAGTAGACAGCGTAACTGTTATTCATAAACAGATTAACCAGTAAAATTATTGCCATGAAAAAGACCCAGCTTTTATCCGGACAATCCATCTTCCGCTATGCCATGACCACTTTGTTACCGGCAGTAGTATTAATAACCGCTTGCTCAAAAAGCGACAGTACGCCCCCTGTACCCGCCACGCTGGTAAAACAATGGGATGTTATACTGAATGCCAAATTTGAAAACCCCGCGCCTGCGGCAAGAACAGAAACCGGTACAGCCACACTGCAGCTGTACAGCGACAGTACCATGAAATATACAATCACCGTTGCTGGCCTTGCGGCTGGTGATAATCTTACCGCCTCCCATATTCACTGGGGAGATCCGCTGGACAACGGCCCTGTCATATTAAATTTTACGCCTGTATTCAGCGCTGGCACTGCTACCGGTACCGTACCACTGCGCAACAGCCTGGCAGATTCACTGAAAACGGGTGAGGCCTATGTAAATGTACACTCTACCCAATTTCCTGCAGGACTTGCCAGGGGTCAGTTAAACGATCCCGTTGATTTTGCAATAGACGTTCCTATGCTGGGTACCAACGAAGTACCTTCTGTTACCACCACTGCAACAGGACTGGCATTGTTGAGGCTGGCAACGGAGAAAAAATTATACAGCAAAATAACTGTTACCAACCTTGAGTCCAATAACACGCTCAGCGTTGCACACATACACGGCGCAGCGGCAGGTGTTAATGGATCTGTATTACAGCTGCTTTGCAGCAGCCTGGCAGACTTTGGCGTTAAAAAATCTGTGGTCTTATCCGATGCAAATGTTACCGCGCTCAAGACAGGCGCTGTATACGTAAATGCACATTCCAAAGTTAAACCGGGTGGCATTGTACGTGGCCAGATTCGCTGAGCAGGCAGCGGAACACAATTTCATTACTGAACAGGCATATAAA
>JANPGT010000030.1:0-2642 GCA_031424135.1 Chitinophagaceae bacterium | reverse complement strand
TACAGGAAGAAAGCCTGCATTACGAAACCATGAAACATACCGGTGAGCTGCCTATCATTGGGGTGAATACTTTCCTGAATAAAAAAGGAAGTCCTACCATTACCCCCACCGAAATCATCCGCAGTACCAGGGAAGAAAAAGATCAGCAAATACATAACCTGAACGCTTTTCATAAGCGCAATGAAAAAATAGCTACTGAAAAACTGGAAACGCTGAAGCAGGCCGCCATCAGTAATGCCAACCTGTTTGAAGCCTTGATGGAAACGGTTAAATATTGCTCACTGGGGCAGATCACGCATGCATTGTATGAAGTGGGTGGACAGTACAGGCGGAATATGTAATCTTTTTTAGGGTGGGTCGCCCTCCGGCTTTCGGCTCACCCTGGAATATAGCTTGCACAGGGCGAGCCGCCCATGTTTGTTTCCCGTTTAGCACCGTGCAGTTCCAGGGCAACCCGCCCATCGCAATGATTATTTGTTATTAATATGTTTTAATGCTGCAGCCACCATTATTATAAATTATTTTTGCTGGCTGCGGAAACCGGCGAAACTTAACAACAAAAAATCAGCCATCAGTTCTATGCCAAAGAAACCGTTATTACCCCTTGCCTTCGCCAAATCTTTTAAAAAGACTGATCCGTCCCTTACCATACTGGCCGGCGATGCCGGCGGCACCAAAACCAATATGGCGCTCTACCGCGTAAGCGCGGCGGGCATCACAGTATTGCGTGAAGGACGTTATGCGTCGCAGGAATATACTTCGCTGACAGATATCATTGTGCAGTTTACCGGAAAGGAATGGCCCGATCGTATCTGCGTAGCAGTAGCGGGGCCTGTAACGGAGGGTAAGGTAAAACTCACCAATTTATCGTGGCAGCTGGACAGCCAGGCCATGAGCACGGCGCTGAAAACGCCGGTGGCTTTTATCAACGACCTGGAAGCCAACAGCTATGGGCTGGCCGGTTTACAAAGTAATGAATTAGCCACTATACATGCCAGTGATACCCAGCCGGCGGGCAATATTGCCATTATTGCGCCGGGTACCGGACTGGGAGAAGCAGGATTGTATTACGATGGAAGCAAATACCATCCCTTTGCAACAGAAGGCGGCCATAGTGATTTTGCTCCCCGCACTGAACAGGACATTGAATTATTCCGCTTCCTGCAGCAAAAGCACGGACATGTAAGCTGGGAAAGGGTATTATCCGGTCCCGCCATTCATACCCTGTTTACTTTTCTTACCACGGTGCAGCGCAGGCAAATACCCGGCTGGCTGGCAGAACAATTGCAGGGTGCGGAAGATGCTTCGCCCATTATCAGCAATGCGGCACTGCACCAGCAGGAACCTGTTTGCCTGGAAGCCATGCATCTTTTTGTGCGGTATTTTGCCATGGAAGCTGCCAGTCTTTGTTTAAAATTAAAAGCTACAGGTGGCTGTTACCTCAGCGGTGGCATTCCGCCTAAAATATTGCCGCTGTTGCAATCCGGCGAATGGTACCAGCATTTTCTTGATATGGGCCGCATGAAAACATTGCTGGAAAAGGTGCCGGTATACGTGGTGTTAAATGGCAAGACACCGCTGCTTGGCGCAGCTTATTATGGGGCATACAATATGGAGGCTAAGAGTGCTAAGAGTTAAAAAGAGGGCAAGGTTTTTTTTCGCGCAGAGCTAACAGAGAAAAAGAGACAACAGAGAAATATACGCTTGATTCGCATCTCCTCAGCAAAAATCTATTAAACTCCTTTGCTCTGTTGGGTCTGCGCGAAACTGTTCGATCGCTGTGCAGAAGCTGCCTAACTATATTTAACCTGGCAGTTGTTACAAAAGAAGCTCCTCCTTTTGGTTTTACCCGGGTATGCTTTCTCCAGGGGAATATTACAGCGTGGACAAGTCTTTTTAGTGTATACCTGCCAATGTTTTTTTAACGTACCTTCTTTCTTCCAGCGTAAAAAATCAAAACTGTAGCTGGCAGCTTCCTTTACCAGTGCCCGCTTTTTTGCAGCCGGAATTTTTCCAACTTCACACGGGGGGTGAATACGGCATGCGAACAATACCTCATTCTTTATAATATTTCCCACGCCGGAAAAGATTTCCTGGTCCAGCAATACATCACAGATAAATGAAGCCTGTAATTCCCTCAATTTTCCAGTTGCTTTTTTACCATCCCATTTTGCATTCATCACATCCGCACTCCAATCATACACTTCGTCCGGGCTTCCTTCTGTCAATTTCACCGCACAGGTGTAAAAGTTCAGCTGGCCGTTTTTAAATACAAGCCCCAGCCTGGGCGGTCCGGGCTTTTTGCTGTCAATCAGATAAGTGCCGAACATGAGCAAATGTATCCTTATAAAAAAACCATCAAAACAGATAAGTAAATGTTTACCCCAGGTTTTTATCTGGCTTATGGTTTTGCCGTTCAGCCGCTTTAGATCAATAGCAGCACTGCCACTGGCTTTACTAATTTTTTTGCGGTTAAACCGGGCAATGGCTTCTTTCAGAATTACGATGGAAGGACCTTCAGGCATACCTGCCAACGGTACAAAACATATACCAATCCAAAATGATGGCAGCACTTGTAAATGCCCAATCATACAGAAATATCCGGCAGGCAAAAAAATACTGTAGAAGTTTATCATCATAAA
>JANPGT010000029.1:0-4922 GCA_031424135.1 Chitinophagaceae bacterium | reverse complement strand
ATATACTTATATACCCACAGCACCTGCCGGCCGCCATTGACTTGGTAAAGCAGTTCCCGGATCAGCCTTTTGTGATTGATCATATTGCCAAACCTTATATAAAAGATGGCCTGATAGATGAATGGAAAAAAGATATGACTGCCATTGCCCGGTTCCCCAACGTGTTTTGCAAAATAAGCGGTATGGTAACGGAGGCGGATATGCGGCAATGGAATACAACGGATTTCGATCCATACCTGAACATAGTAACGGAAAGCTTTGGTGTTGGGCGACTGATGTATGGGTCCGACTGGCCGGTATGTCTTAGCGCGGGTTCTTATCAACAGGTATTGGGGATTGTACAAAATTATTTTTCCGGTTTTTCTGCGGAGGAGCGGAAAGCTGTATTTGCCAGAAACGCAGCAGCATTTTATCAACTCACTTAATTTAATATAACATGGATTTGCATTTAAAAGACAAAGTAATCATTGTTACCGGTGGCGCAAAAGGTATTGGAGAGGGTATCGTAAAAGTATTGGCCAATGAAGGTGCTATACCGGTGATCATTGGACGAAATGAAAAAGACAACCTGGATACAGTAGCCGCTGTTGAGGCTGCCGGTGGTAAGTGTGCGCAGGTGCCTGCCGAACTGATGCAGCCGGCGGCCTGCGAAAAAGCCGTGAAAGCAGTTATTGAAAAATTCGGGTGCATAGACGGTGTGGTGAACAATGCCGGTGCCAATGATGGCGTGGGGCTGGAAAGCGGTAACTATGAAGCTTTCATGGCTTCGCTGCATAAGAATATGGTGCATTATTACCTGGTGGTTCACCATGCATTGGCTGAGTTGAAAAAATCTAAAGGTGCCGTGGTAAATATTACTTCCAAAACTGCCGAGACAGGGCAGGGGGGTACTTCTGCCTATGCCGCTGCCAATGGTGGCCGCAACGCACTTACACGTGAGTGGGCAGTGGAATTATTAAAGTACGGCATCAGGGTAAACGCTATAGTGGTGGCAGAATGCTTTACACCGCTCTATGCAAGATGGATTGAAACCCTGCCCAACCCGCAGGAAAAACTAAAAGCCATTGAAGCCACTATACCGCTGGGCAACCGCATGACCACGGCAGAAGAATTGGGCAATGCCACCGCTTTTTTATTGTCTGATTGCTCCAGCCATACCACCGGGCAGCTGATTCATGTAGACGGGGGATATGTGCACCTGGACAGGGCTTTGGCAAATGCGTAATAGTAGAGACAAGGCATGCCTTGTCTCTACCTTCCCTGGTCGGTTTCTCACCTACCAGCAGGGTGCTTCATTCCGTTCGGTAAGCGCGACCAGGGGCGGAGAGAATATGCTAATACTTTCGTTTTTAATTGTTTGTATTTTCTTTGGCTAGCTTCCTCCAAAAAAGCTTCTCCATTTTACCCAAACTTGAAGGTCTTGCTTTGGGTAGTTTCCGCCAAGAAATGATCGTCATCCCTTCTGGGGATTTTTACTTTCGCCAAGAAATGATCGTCATCCCTTCTGGGAATTTTTACTTCCGCCCAGAAATGATCGTCATCCCTTCTGGGGATTTTTACTTTCGCCAAGAAATGATCGTCATCCCTTCTGGGGATTTTTACTTTCGCCCAGAAATGATCGTCGTCCGCTCTGAGCTTTTTTACTTTCCACGAAAGGACAGGGTCATCCGGGGCTGTAAATTAAACTGTGTCAAAGTTGGCCTGACCCGTTTTTGACTTTTTCGCCGCTGTTGGTGTTTTCACCAACAGCCTCCCCGGGTTGAATATTAATCCACCTGTATCTCATCTATAAACAACCATGCAGGATTGCCGGCGCCTGCCTGGCCACCGGGGATAGTACCGTAGTTTTTTGCCACAATCTTTGCGTAGCGGGCTTTCACCGCGCTGGCTTTTACGGTGGCATTGAACATGCTCATGTCTGTAGCAGCATATTGACTGGTGCTGCCCAGTGAGGTATAATTAGTGCCGTCTGCAGATACAAATGCTTCCACCGAAGCGGGCAGGTAAATCCAGCTGCCCTGCTGCTCCAGCAGGTGGCAATTGATGCTGCTGATGGATTGTGCTGATCCCAAATCAATGATGGCTTCAATATCTTTTCCCTGCCAGCCCAGCCATTCAGAAGAGCTGATGCCTTTGTCTGACAATGCGCCATTCACCAATCCAAATGCACCCCCATTGCCCGGCCAGTTTTTGGCGGGTAGCGCATTAAGGGTGATTATTTTGCCAGTGGCTTTGTTAACGGAGAATTTTTGAACCGTGTTGCTGATGACCGCACCCTTGTTCATCAATATGCCGGTATAAGTTCCTGACGCATTGATTTTAACAGGAGCGGTATATGCGGCGGCGGTATTGTTCCCCTCACCTGAAGCATACCGCAGTGCAGCGTTTTTGATTTTTGTTTCCAGTTTCCACAATACACCCAGGTTACCGGGAGCAGGCAGCACCGTTGCCTGTATATCGAAATAGGCTTTGCTGTAATTGGCCTTCCACAATTCATATCTCTTAAACTGTGTCTGCAGGCGTTTTTCAAAATCGGGGTAATTCTTTTTTGCTTTCGGGCTCCACAATACCTCGCTCAGGGCACTCAGGCGCGGAAAGATCATATATTCCACTTTCTGGTTATTGCCCATGTATTCTGTCCATACATTGCCCTGGGCGCCCAGTACATGTTTGGCCTGCTGTTCATTCAGCACAGCGGGTATTGGTTCGTAGTTATAGACATTCTCCAGGGGCAGGTAACCACCAATGGTAACAGAGTCTTCTTTTTTGGTTTGTGAGTGATCAAGGTACACATAGGCGCCGGGGGTCATAATCACATCGTGATCCTGTTTGGCTGCATCAATGCCGCCTTCTTCGCCACGCCAGCTCATTACGGTGGCATTGGGTGCCAGTCCGCCTTCCAGTATTTCATCCCAGCCAATGATCTGTTTGCCCTTGCTGTTGATGTATTTTTCTATACGTCCAATGAAGTAGCTCTGTAGTCCATGCTCATCCTTCAATCCTTTTTCTTTTATCAGGGCCTGGCAGAAAGCAGATTTTTTCCAGTTTTCTTTGGGGCACTCATCGCCGCCAATATGAATGTATTTAGCGGGGAAGAGGGGAAGGATTTCGTCTATCACGTCCTGTAGAAAATTAAATGTGAATTCAGTGGGGGCAAATACGTCTTCATGCACGCCCCAGGTTTCCTGCACCAGTTTAACACGGCCATCCGCCAGCTGTTTTTTGCTGCTGGGCGAAATCATATTGGCTGGAATAACAGTAGCTGAATCCGGGAAGCAACTCAGTTGCGGGTAAGCGGCAATGGCGGCGCTGCTGTGGCCCGGCAGTTCCAGTTCAGGTATCACCGTTATATAGCGTTCTGCCGCATATTTTACAACTTCTTTAATTTGTTCCTGCGTGTAGAAGCCGCCGTAAGTTTCATTGTCGCTTCCTTTGCCGGGATAGCGGCCAATAATGGTCCCATTGCGGAACCCGCCTATGCTGGTGAGTTTGGGGTATTTTTTTATTTCGATGCGCCAGCCCTGGTCTTCTGTTAAATGCCAGTGGAAATAATTCATTTTGTGCAGGGCGATATAATCAATGTATTTCTTTACAAAATCTACCGGGAAGAAATGGCGGCCCGCATCCAGCATTAAACCACGGTACGCAAAACGCGGGTAGTCCTTAATAGATACATAGGGAATTGGTAATTTGGAATTGGGAATTTGGTTTGCAGCATCCGGTACCGGCAGCAATTGAATCAGTGTTTGTATCCCGTAGAAAGCGCCGTTTTCATTATCGCCCGCAATATATACGCCATTGTTATTTACCGTCATGGTATAAGCACCTGCCATCGCATTGTCCATCTTTTCATAGTTCAATGTAATGGCATTTTTGGCGGAACTGTTGCTGGACAATTTTAATTTAAAATGATAAAACCTGTCCAGGTAATCATTCAGGAAATTGGCTGCGTTCTGCAAATTACTTCCCTGCAGCACGATGGGTGTAGCCGGGGTAATCACAAAATTGGCTGCTATTTTTGGCTGCCGCATTTCTGCTGGCTGCGGAATAATATTGATGGCCTGCGCGCCTGCGGCATTTGCCATAGCGGTAGCAAAAAGAAATCCCAATATTTTTTTCATTACGCGTCTGTTTAGAATGGTTTTAACGGATATTATTTAGCTCAGAAAGGAGTTAAAGATAATGAACAATGGCTTGGTTTGTAGTGCAATCGTTTGCGTTGTTTAATGTCTGATTTATGTTATCCGGTCTGTGGCGATGGGCTGTGCCCATCGCTGGTGTATGCCGGCCTTTCAGGCCTCTTTGGCGTAGCCCTGAAGGCCGGCCCGAACGGCACGGGCGGGGGCGTTATACAAATAGCCCGGGGGTGAAACCCATAAGTGTTCGAAACCCTGGATCTGATAGTTTAATTTCAACATTGGTAGTGGACATCGCTTCACCCCAGCGGGGTGATTTGTGGGTAGTATCAATAAAGTTGATGTTTTACGTTCCATCGGAACGTTTTGTGCAAGTGGCTCGCATCGTACATAATCGCAAAATTTTCCGTGCTTTTGCACAATGCGTACCTACGGCACGCCCCTCAATTCAACTGGTTTTCTACCCACAATATGTTCCGCTGGAACATGTTTCGAACACTTATGGGTGAAACCCCGGGACCAGGAACGAAATCATCCTGCAACCCCGGCGGGGTTGAATAGTTGTGTTGATTTTTCGTACGCCAGATCTATAAACTACCTCAATACAGGTAATATAATACTGGAACTATTGGCAGCATCGTGCAGTATCCGGATGTTTGCTTTCTGGAAATCGGCATCCGTGGCGGTATAGATATTGATAAACTTTTGCGGGTTACGGTCGGCTATCGGGAACCAGCTGCTCTGTACCTGTATCATTATTTTATGTCCCTTCAGAAATGTATGCGC
>JANPGT010000028.1:0-15739 GCA_031424135.1 Chitinophagaceae bacterium | reverse complement strand
TGTTTCATTAATGGCTTTTTAATGTTTATCTTTAGGCATCCAGCTATTTTCCCAAAAACCGCTTCCACCCAGTATCCGGGATACATCTAATCTATGCGCACCAGGATGCTGACTGCATTGAAAACATATACCCGTATTTCTTCTATATCAGCACAACAATTGCTGCGGTTATTGTTTGCTGCATCCTTCTTTGTCTTGCTGTCAGCCGCGCTTACTGCCCAGGAAAAATATATACAGGGCACCGTCAGCAACCAGTTTACTTTAGAGAAAATACCTTTTGCCAGCCTGGTATGGAAAAATACCGGGCGGGGAACACTTACCGACAGCCTGGGGCGGTTTCGCCTGGCAGAAAGCAGCCGTAAGACAGATACGCTGCTGGTAACCTATGTAGGTTTCAAAAACCTTTCCCTCCCCTTTGTACAGGGCAAAACTGCAGGGGAACTTTCACTGCTGCTGCAACAGGGAAAAGAAGCAGACAGTGTAATTGTTTCGCATACCTATAACAGGGGGCTGCTCTGGTGGAAACGCATCGTAAAAAACAAACCCCTGAACAACCCCTATAAATACGATACGTACAGCTACGAGCTTTACAATAAACTGGAGTTTGATATCAACAATATTAACCGCGACGGATTTAACCAGTACAAACTATTGCGGCCTTTTGGATTTGTGCTGGACAATATTGACAGCGTTTCAGAAAACCGGCCATTTCTGCCCGTGTTTATTACAGAAACTTTATCTGATTTTTACTACAGCTCCAACCCCAGCCGGGCCAGGGAAGATATTAAAGCAGTACAAACCACCGGCATTAAGAACGAAACCGTGCTGCAGTTTATCGGCGGCATTAACCAGCGCATCAATTCCTACGAGAATTTCATGCTGCTGTTTGGAAAAGAATTTATCAGTCCGCTCAGCAGCCAGGGCGACAACTACTACAATTACAGGGGCGCCGATACACAGTACATTTCCGGCCAGCGCTATTTTCATCTTTTCTTCTATCCAAAGCGTGAGGGTGAAAATACTTTTTCCGGCGATTGCTGGGTGCATCAAAAAACCTGGGCCATCAAAAAAATCAACCTGGCCATTTCGGCTACCGCTAATATTAACTATGTAAACAAGCTGAGTATTGTACAGGAATTTTCGCAGCAGGCGGACAGCACCTGGGTGTTCACAAAAGACAAATTTGTGGCAGACCTCTCGCCCATGAAAAGAAACAAGTTGTCTATTATTGCCCGTAAAACCAGTATGTATAACAAGGTGCAGGTAAACCAGCCCTTTATAACTTCAACGCTGGAAAAAAATAAGGAAAAAGAGCAGGTAACCATCAACGATAGTGCCCGGCTGCGCAGCAGCGGTTACTGGCAGCAGGGCAGGCCCGAGCCGCTGAGCGTGAATGAGCAGAAAGTGTACAAAATGATTGATACGCTCACTTCTATCCCGCTGTTTAAAAGATATACCAACACGCTGGAGTTCATTGTAGATGGCCGCAAAAAGCTGGGCAAAATAGCCATTGGCCCCTGGTATAAATGGATTAGCCGCAACCAGCTGGAAAAACTGCGCCTCCGGTTTGACCTGTCTACTACTGAAAAATTCAGCCAGCAACTCTACCTCCACGGTTACCTTGCTTACGGTTTTGGCGACCATGCATTAAAAGGAAAAGGAGAAATACGGTATAAGTTTCCCGGCAACGGTGGTTACACGGCACATGCCTCTTATACCCAGGACCTGGACAATGGAAGGGCCAGGTACAATGATGAAGACATTACTACAGACAATATGTTCAGCCAGCTGATACGCAGGCCCGGCATACGCCAGAAATTTATGCTGGTAAACGAAGCAAGGTTCAGCCTGGCGAAAGAATGGAACAATGGTTTTACCGTGCAGCCCTTCCTGCTACGCACCAGCTATGAAACCTTTGCACCACTGCCGCACAAAGACAGTCTTTTTCCCTCCGGGCGTGATGTTACCGGCAGCGAAATTGGTGTCAAATTAAGATTTGCCCCGGGTGAGAAGAAAATCGCTACTCACCGGAAAGACTTCAGGATGCGCGGTAGCCACCCATTATTTGAACTGCGCTATTCACAGGGCATCAAAGGCCTGATGGGTGGACAGGATGAATATAAAAAACTACATGGAATGATCTCACAAAAGTTCCACCTGCACGGATGGGGATCTGTTAATTACCAGGTATATGCCGGCAAAGTCTTCAGCAATGCCCTGCCTTTTATGTTACTGGAATTGCACCCGGGCAATGAAATTTACTATTACAGCAAACAGGGTTTCAACCTCATGAACCGGTTTGAGTTTTACAGCGATGCCTATGCCGGTTTTAACATAGAACACAATTTTGAAAAGAAGCTGATGAACCTGCTGCGCTTTATGCGCAAAACCAATATGCGCCAGTTCTGGAACATCAAGACTGTATGGGGAGATCTTACCGATGCCAACCGAAAATTGAATCATATAGAGTACGGCAATTACCGGCTGCGCACTTTAAGGGGCCGCCCCTACGTGGAAGCAGGCACCGGTCTCGACAATATCTTCAAGTGTTTCCGGGTAGACCTGGTATGGCGCTTTGCACCTGTAATACATACACCTGCCGGCCTGCCACCACCCATATATAAAAATTCCACTTCCAATTTTGGCATCTTTGGCAGCTTCCACTTTCAATTGTAACACTGCCTCTTACGGAACAATGCTGACCAATACCCCGGCACGGCGCATATACCGTGGTTCAGCACTTTCTTTAATTATCTGTAACTGCTGTTCTGTTAAAGCAGAGAAATCAACTGTAGCAATTCCAACAGCAGCTGCATCTTTTACTCCTTCCAGTATATAACCGGAAGCGTCTACATGTACACCGTTTATTTTTTTGGTATCATCTCTTTTGAAAATACAAATACCATTAAAACTTACCACGTTAAAGGTGTCGCCTTTAATTCTTTCCAGTGTAGACGTACCCGCCGAAGAACTCATGGTTAATGCCGCATTCTCAAACGTTACATTTGCCTCGTCAATTACGCTGCCGGCAGGAAACTTGTACCTGCCTGTTAATTCCTTAAAAGTAGAATCCTGGGCATTGGCGCTTATCATCGCTACGCAGAATGCCATCAAAAAATAAAATTTCATAAAGTGCATGTTTTACTGAAAATTAAAGGAAAGTCCGGGAAAATAGAAATAAGATTTTGTTACTAAATGACGGACTTCCAGTGGTGCTCCATATGTGCTACGTAATCGCAGATAATCCATGCCAGGGTTTTCATTTCTTTGTTACCGTACTGCGGATTTACAGGATAATGCAGTTTTTCTGCAGGTATGTTTTCTACCACGTAAATAATCTGTTGATTCAACGATTGCCATAGTTCCAGTATATGCAGCAGCGGTAGTTGCTGGTAATTATTTACGTTTACCAGTTCCTCCTGCCGGTAAGACTGTACAATATAAGGCTGGGCAGAAAATTGAATATCGGTAAACCGCTTCAGGTTATTAAGGGCAGAATCTACCAGGTGGCCCAACACCTGCTGGCGGCTCCATTTACCCTGTGCAGGAGGCTGCAGCAGCGTAGCTTCATCAAATGCCAGGTATTTCTCCGGTATGCTTTCTATGTAATGCGCCAGTTGTTTCATGGCATATTTTATATCGGGCTTTCCATTTAAAAATCCTGCGTCCTGCCACATAAAAAAGTATTAAACCCCCTGTCCCCCTCAAGGGCGAACTTAGATCGGAGATGGTAAGTAATAGTTGCTGTCATTTAGTATTTAGTGGAGCTCATTTACAAAACACCGAAAATAACTTATTGGTGCCTGTTTTGCTTCACCAATAACATTTCTATTGCAGCAGGTTTTCGAACACCACCGCTGCGCCCTGCCCCACCCCCACACACATGGTAGCCAACCCATACTTTGCCCTGCGTCTTTTCATTTCATGCAGTAAAGTGGTGGAGATACGTACACCGCTGCAACCCAGCGGGTGCCCAATGGCAATCGAGCCACCGTTCACATTTACTTTGCTTTCATCCAGGCCCAAATCGCGGATGCAGGCAATGGCCTGTGCCGCAAAAGCCTCATTCAGTTCAATCAAATCCAAATCTGCTACGCTGATGCCGGCGCGCTGCAACGCCTTACGTGTTGCAGGCACGGGTCCAATGCCCATGATAGAAGGATCTACGCCCGCTACCGCCATACCAATTACTTTTGCCATGGGTTGCAGCTGGTATTTTTTCACCGCTTCTTCTGAAGCCAATAACACAGCAGCAGCACCATCATTGATACCGCTGGAGTTACCGGCGGTCACCGTTCCTGCTGCATCAAAAGCAGGTTTCAATGCAGCCAGCTTCTCCATTGAGGTTTTGCGCGGATGTTCATCCCTGTCAAATAACATTTTCTCTTCTTTACCGCCAAAAATTTCCACCCCGGTGATTTCTGCTGCCCAGTCATTTTTTTCCAATGCAGAAAAATATTTCTCCTGGCTGGCCAGTGCAAAAGCATCCTGCTCCTGCCTGCTGATCTGCCATTGCTTTGCCACATGCTCTGCAGTTTCGCCCATATTATACGGGTAATACATAGCCGCTAATTTTTTATTGGTAAAGCGCCAGCCGATGGTGGTATCATGCATTTCTGTACTGCGGTTCCAGCCACCACCCTGCTTGGCAATCACAAAGGGTGCCCGGGTCATGCTTTCTACACCAGCGGCCAGGTACAGCTCCCCTTCATTGCACATAATGGCGCGGGCAGCATCCATAATGGCCTGCAGGCCGCTGGCGCATAGACGGTTAACTGTATTGCCGGCCACTGTTACCGGCAATCCTGCCAGCAAAGCCGCCATCCTTGCCACATCGCGGTTATCTTCACCCGCCTGGTTGGCATCGCCGGCAATTACGTCTTCAATGGCATTCACATCAATACCGGGATTGCGCTGCATTAAAGATCTTAACACGTGCGCCAATAAATCATCGGGACGTATACTGCTTAATGCGCCGCCATATTTTCCAACAGGTGTTCTTACTGCGTCTATTATATAAGCTTTTTTCATGTTCCAGGCTTTTGAATTACTATACAGCATCGTTGCGTCGCACACTTGTACTGCAAAGCTTTATTCAACAACTCAGTAAATGTACATTTCTTCATTTTCATATTTACACATTTACACATTTTTAGAGACGACAAATATAAGCCCCATTTAGCCCTGCCGGCGTATCTTTGCGCCATGGCAGAAACAGCAAAGAAGAACATACGGCATTTGACGTTGCCAGAGCTGGAACAGTATTTTGACACCCTGGGCGAAAAAAAATTCAGGGCCAAACAGGTATACGAATGGCTATGGCTGCAACAGGCCCATAGCTTTGAAGCCATGACCAACCTGAGCAAAGAACTAAGAATCAAATTAAACGAGCATTTCAGCCTGCCGGCCCTGCATACAGACGCTACCCAATATTCCGAAGATGGCACAGTGAAAAGCCGCTTTAAAACAGTAGACGGCCACCTGGTAGAAGGGGTGCTGATCCCTACAGACGACCGCAAAACCGCCTGTGTTTCTTCCCAAATTGGCTGTT
The DNA here is from genome assembly GCA_031424135.1 of Chitinophagaceae bacterium. Lineage (GTDB taxonomy): Bacteria > Bacteroidota > Bacteroidia > Chitinophagales > Chitinophagaceae > JACMLD01. The sequence goes on along the minus strand of JANPGT010000028.1, from coordinate 10,188 downwards.
CACTCACCTGCAAGTTTTGCGCCACCGGTTACATGCAGCGCAAGCGCAATCTTGATTACGATGAAATTTACGACGAAGTAGTGCTGATTAACCAGCAATGCGAAAAAGTATACCATAAAAAACTCAGCAATATTGTTTTCATGGGTATGGGCGAGCCCCTGCTCAACTATAAAAATGTACTTAAGGCTATTGAAAGAATTACCTCACCAGATGGATTGGGTATGAGCCCCCGCCGCATTACTGTATCCACTGCAGGCGTGGCAAAAATGATCCGCCAGCTGGGAGACGACAAAGTAAAATTTAAACTGGCACTTTCACTCCATGCCGCCAACGATACCAAGCGGCACCAGATTATGCCCATCAATGATACCAACGATATTAAATCACTGATAGAAGCACTGAATTATTTCTATAAACAAACCGGCAACGAAATCACTTTTGAATACATACTCTTCAAAGATTTTAACGACAGCATTAAAGATGCCGACGAACTGATAAAGATCTACCGCCAGGTACCCGCCGACCTGGTAAACATCATTGAATACAACCCTATAGATATGGCTTCCTACCGGAAGCCCGAGCCGGAAGTAGTGGAAAAATTCATGAACCACCTGGCCAAAAACCGCGTTAATGCAAGGTTGCGGGTAAGCCGCGGCAAAGACATTGATGCCGCCTGCGGACAATTGGCCAATAAGAATTAATTATTCAGGACTGTAGGAGTGAACCTTGCTTCAGCCCAATATCATCTGGCACCCGCAGCAGCTGATTATTAATTTAACTGGTTACTGCCGGCAATAACTATATTTGAACCTGCAAACAGGTCATTACCTGTAAAAATTCCACCCTGGAAACCCGCTCTTCCCGGCTTCCCTGATACACGCTCCCGGTGTTTTATTATTATTCAAATTTACCTGCATGAAGCATCTTCTACTGTTGCTGTATAGCTGCCTGTATGCTGCTATTTTTAGTGCGGCACAGGAAACAAAACTGATGTTGCCGCTGGGGCATACCTACCCGGTAATAAGCGCCCAGTTCAGCCCCGACGGCAAAAAAATAGTTACTGCTTCCAGCGACAATACGGCTAAAATATGGGAAACCGCCAGCGGCGCATTGCTGGCAGATCTGAAAGGACACACGGCACGCATTAATTCCGCAGCCTTCAGTTCCGACGGCAAAAAAATTGTTACCAGCTCAAACGATACCACGGCAAAAATCTGGGAGGTGCGTACGGGCAGGCTGTTGTTTGATTTAAAAAAACATACGGCAGTAGTGCTGGCAGCCCGGTTCAGTCCCGATGGAAAAAAAATAGCTACCGCTTCCAACGACAAAACAGCCATACTATGGGATGTAGAGACGGGGGTTCCGTTAACCAGTTGTAACGGACACAAGGGTGTTGTATCGTCAGTCCAATTCAGTGCCGATGGGAAAAAATTACTAACCGCTTCCTACGACTATACCGCTAAAGTATGGGATGTTGTCACTGGAAAAATGCTGGTAGATCTAAAATCAGCTTTCAATAATACCAGGTCGGCACAATTCAGCCCCGACACAAAAAAAATTATCACTGCAAATGACAATACCCTAAAAATATGGGACCCGCTCAGCGGCGCAGTACTGTTAGAGATAAAAGGTCATTCCAGCAATATTTCTGCAGCACAATTTAGCCCGGATGGCAGAAAAATACTTGTAACGCCAGGCGACAGCATGGTGGAAATACTGGATGCCGTTACTGGTGCACGATTGGCGATTTTAAAGGATACCATGAAAGCCAGACATGCCAGTTTCAGTGCCGACGGTAAAAAAATTATTACATTTCCATGGCAGGGCAATGCACCCGAAAACAATACCGCCAGCATTTGGGACGCAGCTACCGGCAAACTGCTGGTTACGTTGAAAGGACATACCAATTATATCAATGCTGCGCAATTCAGTGCCGATGGAAAAAAGATAGTGACCGCTTCCAACGACAATACTGCCGGTCTTTGGAATGCAGTCACGGGCGAAATGCTGGCAGATTTGAAAGGACATGCTGCGCGCATCAATTCAGCCCAATTCATACAGGCAGGGAGAAAAATAATAACCGCTACCGATGACAATGCAATAAAAATATGGACCCTTGCTACAGGAAGCCTGCTATACAATTTAAAGGGGCAGGCCGCAAGTTTCGATGGCGGTCAATTGAGTCCGGATGGAAAAAAAATTGCCCTGGCCGCCGGCGGTGACAGTAATGACAGAAAATCAAACATCCATCCGTTTGATGTGCTGATATGGGATCTTTCTACCGGTACAGTGCTGGCAGATTTAAAAGGTCATACGGATGATATCAGTTCGGCCCAATTCAGTGCAGATGGAAAAAAAATTGTCACTGCTGCTGCCGACAGCACAGTAAAAATCTGGAACGCTGTTACCGGCGCATTTTTAGCAGCACTGGAAAGAAGAATTCCAGAAACCCGCTATGCAGGGTTTAGTCCCGATGGGAAAAAAATTATCACTTTTTCATGGGAGGCCAATGCACAGGTATGGGATGCTGTCACCGGCAAGTTTTTGTTTGAGACGAAAGGACACCGCGGCTTTATCATGTCGGTACAATTCAGTCCTGATGGAAACAGCATGCTTACTGCTTCCAATGACAATACTGCCAAAATATGGAACTTCAGTAACGGGGAAATGCTGGCCGATTTAAAAGGCCATACCGGCAGGGTTAATTCCGCAGTATTCAGTAATGACGGGAAAAAAATTGTCACCGCTTCATTTGATCATACCGTTAAAATATGGGAGGTCGCTACCGGTAAACTGCTGGCCGATTTAAACAGGCATTCGCAGGATGTGGGCTCGGCAGTATTCAGCCCGGATGACAATAACATCATTACCGCTGCTTATGACAATACCGTTAAAATTTGGGATGGGGCTACCGGTGGCTTCTTACAGGATATTGCACTGGGACCCAATACCTATCTTGAAGACATCTATTTTTCAGGCAACCAGCTAATGGCTACCAGTGACAATGAACTGAAATTATTCAATTATAAAACGGGCCAGCTGCAGCTTTCGCTGGTAATGATAGATAGTAACGACTGGACGGTGTTGCATCCTTCCGGCCTGTTTGATGCCAGTGCGGGTGGTATGGAAAAAATGTACTGGGTAAAAGAAGGCGAAGTGATCAACCTGCAGCAATTAAAAGATCGCTACTGGCAGCCCGGCCTCTGGGGGAAAGTTATGGGGGGCGAAACACTGCGCAGCGTAGAAGGTATGGCTGCGCTGAAACTGCAACCGGAAGTGGAGCTGGGTGAAATAAAAGACCATATACTCACCATCAGGCTTAAAAAACGCGAAGGCGGTTATGGAAAAGTTTCCATTGCCATTAACAATAAAGAATTGATCCAGGATGCAAGGCCCAGGGGTTTTGATACTACGCAGCACGCACAAACCATTACCGTCAACCTAAAAAACAATCCTGCCATTAAAGAACATACAGCGGGTGGCAGCCAAAATAAAGTAACCGTTAAAGCACAGAGTGCCGATGGATTTGTGAGCAGCGGAGGCGTTGAAATCATTGATGTAAACGACCTGTCAGTGGCGCCTAAAAAGCCGGCATTTTACGCCGTCATTTGCGGAACGGGAGAGTTCAGCAATCCAAAAATGAATTTAAGATATCCGGTGGTGGATGCAGATGCCATCACCAAAGCCATTACCCTTGGCGCGGAGAATTTATTTGGCAAAGACAGCACCCATGTATACAAATTGAGCAGTCCGGGTACCCTGAGCACTTCCAAGAAAAATATTCAGCAACAATTTGCCGGCATCAAAGCAAAAGCAAAGGCAGAAGATATTGTGCTGGTGTACCTTAGTGGCCATGGCATTGTATATGGCGGGGAGAAGGGTGATTTCTATTACCTTACCACAGACTACAGCGGCAGCACTGCAGAAAGCATCGCAGATCCCGCCCTGCGGCAAACGCAGGCCATCAGTACAGAGGAGTTTACACAATGGCTAAATGCTATACCCGCGCTGAAACAGGTGATGATAATAGACGCCTGTGGCAGCGGTAAGGCGGTAGACAATTTAATGGCCAAAAGAGATATTGAGCCTTCGCAGTTAAAAGCCATCGACCGCATGAGGGACCGTACCGGACTGTACATTATAAGCGGTTGTGCTGCAGACGCAGTAAGTTATGAATCTAACCGTTACGGACAAGGCCTGTTAACCTACTCCGTGCTGCAGGCAATAAAAGGCAATGCGCTGCGCGAGCATAAATTTGTAGACATTCTCACCCTTCTTAATTTTTCGCGTGAAGAAGTGCCAAAAATGGCTGCGGATATCGGCGGTATTCAGCAACCACAGTTATTGCTGCCCAAAGGCGGCAGTTTCGACATCGGTATTATAAAAGAAGAAGATAAGTTCCTGATACCCCTGGCATCCATAAAACCGGTCTACCTGAGATCAACCGTGCTGGAGGAAACTAAAAAAAGGGATGTATTAAAGATTTCAGCGGCACTCAATGAAAAACTAAACGAAATGGCCACCGTTGGAGAGGGCAAAAATGCCATTATTTATATAGATGCGGACGATTACCCCAATGCCTGCAGTATCAGCGGGGCCTACACGATGAACGGAGAAAAAATTGCTTTTACCGGCTCGCTGCTCTGCGGCACAAAAGAAAAATCCATCAGGATTGCTGAAACAGATAAAAAATTGCTGGTAGAACAATTGGCAGGCGTGGCTTTGCAGGGGATGCAATAGCTATTCAATGCTCTTTAACAATCCTGCAACAGTATTGACTACCCGTATAGCCACATTCCCCCATTGATCCGGTTATTTTACCTTTCACTTAAAACAATACAGTCTGCTTAAACCCCGGCGGTAGTACCACGTCTATTGTGTGTACTAAAAATTACAATAAATGAAAAAGACAATTATGGGCCTGGCAGTACTATTATTGGCTGCCACAGCAATAAATGCACAACAGCCGGATGCTTCTGCGAAACAACCGCATCATAAACAATTCAGGCAGCATGGCCGCGGTATGATGGCAAAAAAATTGAACTTTTCTGATCAGCAGAAAGAACAATTCAACAGCATCAACAGCGATTACCATAAGAAAATGTCGGAGCTGAAGAAGCACGATGAAATTACCGTGAAAGAAATGAACACGCAGAAAAAGACCCTCCAACAGGAGCACAGAGCCGCATTGCAGGCCCTGCTTACACCAACACAGAAAGACCAGTTGGCCAAAATGAAAGATGAACGCGGTAAAATGGCAAAAGTGAATGCTGGCGCCAGGGCAGAAAAACTGAAAATCAAATTAAACCTTACTGAGGCGCAGTCCACCCAGTTAGCAGGCATACGCACTGCTATGGCTGCTAAAATGAAAGCCATTCATAGTGACAACTCATTGAGCCGCGAGCAAAAACGCGAACAGGTTAAAACCATGGTAACAGCACAAAAAGAGCAGTTGAACTCCATTTTAACGCCAGAACAGCTGCAACAGCTGGAACAGCTTAAACAACAGCGCCATAGAAGAGATTTTGTGAAATAGTGAAAGGTGGATGAAGGCAAAAGGGTTCCGCGAAAGCGGGGCCTTTTTCGTATCTTCGCGGCTCACCATTACTGTTGTAAAACAGCAAATTACCTACCATGAGCAAAAATCAGCAGTTCCAGAAGTTTATTACCTATAAGAGTAATGCGGCTAAAAAGGAACAATTCAAACAGGAGAAAAGGGCCGTAAAAAAAGAAAGAGCAGCGGCTATTGATAAAAAGTTTGAAGAAAAGCGGTCGAAGAAGTCGGGCGTCATTAGCCGGGAATCATTGGCAGAAAACCAGGCGCCTCAAAAAGATTTCAAAAAATCAACTGGCTTTAAGAAACCTGTCATCTCTCAACCAACGGCAAAGAAGGCTATTAAACCCCTGGCTGTCACCGTACAGCCGCCAGCTGCCGCCACACCGGAACCAGGAAAGAAAGTGCGCGTTCCAAAACCCGGCAGCCTGGAAGAAAAAAAATTACTGGCTGCCATGGCTGTAAAAGAGGGCAAGCCGGCACCAAACGCATTTGCAATTGCAGCAAGTTCAAATACGGCAACGGGTGGTAAAAAGTCTGAACTAATGCCTTTGAATAAATACGTAGCCCATAGCGGCATTTGTTCAAGAAGAGATGCGGCCGACCTGGTACGTAACGGTGAAGTAAAAGTGAACAATGTGGTGGTGACAGAGCCCGGCACCAAAGTTTCACCCAAAGACAGCATTACCGCAAAAGGCAAAAAAATTACGCCTTCTAAAAACCTGGTGTATATTTTATTAAACAAACCCAAAGATTATATCACCACGCTGGACGACCCCGAAGGAAGAAAAACAGTACTTGATTTAGTGAAACATGCTACCGATGAAAGGGTCTACCCGGTAGGCCGTCTTGACCGCAACACTTCCGGCGTTTTGCTGATTACCAATGATGGCGATTTGGCACAAACACTTTCTCACCCTTCCAACTTAATAAAGAAGATTTACGAAGTGCGGCTGGACAAACCCGTTACCAAAGCAGATTTTGAAAAGCTGCAGCTGGGCCTGCAACTGGAAGACGGCTTTATTGTACCCGATTCGCTGGGCTATGTAGATGCCAAGGATAAAACCGTTATTGGCATAGAAATACACAGTGGCCGCAACCGCATTGTACGCCGCATCTTTGAGCACCTGGGCTACGACGTACGCAACCTTGACCGTGTTACCTATGCGGGCCTCACCAAGAAAAATGTACAGCGCGGCAAATGGCGTTTTCTTACGGAGAAGGAAGTACGTATACTGCGCCATTTCAACCCACAGACAAAAAAAGATAAAGTAAAGAAAGAAATACCGGTGACCAAAAAAACCGCAAAGCAATAGTTATGGAGCAGGATACAGAACAAAAAGGCTCAGACCGGATGCTGTTCAAAGGAATAGGCAGTATCACGCTTTTTGAAAACGATGATTTCATTGTGCTGAACAAGCCATCGGGTATGTTGTCTATCCCAGACAGGACACAGTCGCAGCCTTCATTAAAAGACTACCTGATTGAAAAGCTGGGCGGCATTTTTACGGTGCACCGGCTTGACAGGGATACCAGCGGTGTCATTGTTTTTGCAAAGAATGATGTTACGCATAAATATTTATCGCAGCAGTTTGAAAACCGCAGCACGGAGAAAATTTACAATGGCCTGGTCATTGGTAAAATGGAGGCCGCCAATGGCATTGTAGACGAACCCATTGCAGAGCATTATTCACAAAAAGGAATGATGATGGTAAGCGACAAGGGAAAACCTTCTACTACCGAATATGCGCTACTGGAGCAGTTTCGTGCTTTCAGCTGGATGCAGTTTCATATTCTTACCGGGCGCACTCACCAGATACGTGTACACATGAAGCACCTGGGCCATCCCATTGCCTGTGATGAGCTGTATGGCGATGCCAAACCAATTCTACTATCCTCGTTCAAGAAAAAATTTAACCTTGCCAAATCTGCAGAAGAAGAAAGGCCCCTGCTAAACCGCCTGGCACTGCATGCAGCCCAACTAAGCTTTAAAGACATTGCCAATACTACACATAGCTTCGAAGCGCCATTGCCAAAAGATATGCGGGCGCTATTGCAGCAACTGAGAAAGTGGAACCATGCATAAATTTTTCAATGCAGCGGGTATTATGTACTGTTGGCCGGGCTTTTAATACGCAAACCCAGCCGGCATCTACAAGGCAATAATTGGCTTATTTTTACGTTTGGCGACTAACAAAACCAGTGTATGAAAAAGATATATTTTCTTTTAATAAGCAGTGTGCTGCTTTTTTCTTCGTGCCAGAAAAGCATCAGCGATTTTGATCCTTCTACCAACCAGGGCGGCGGTACTACCAATCCACCCAGCGGTACCAGCGGAAGTTTTGAAGCCACTGTAAATGGCCAAAAGGTTAGCTTTAAACTGTATGCCGCCACCTTACTACGCTCTACGGCCACCAACCAGAAAAGACTGGACATTTCAGCCATTTCTGCAGACAGCAGCAAACGAATTATTATTACCCTGGGCGAAGAAACTGCATTGGGCAATGCTTTTACCGTAAAAAAATATACGCTGAATCCTTTTCCCGAAGACGACCCTGCTACGCCCAATGTTGACGAAAGTATGACCACACAGGGATTTACCACTTACAGTACCGGCCTTGGAAATAACAGCTGGATCACCAGTGTGTATGATGAACTGGGCAGTTTTACCATTACCAGCTGCGATGCCAATACAAAACTGGTGTCTGGCACTTTTGAAACTACACTGAACGATTTGCTTGACCCTGCTGTGATTATAAAAATTACTGCCGGAAAAATTACCAATGTAAAATATACGGTGCTGAATTAAGTTGTTCCCATACAGCAGGCAATAAAAAAGCAGCGTCTTCAACGCTGCTTTTTTATTGATAAAACTACGATCAAATATTATTCGTTCTTATACACCACTCCATCCTTCATAATAAATTTTACTTTGCCCATGGCCTGAATGTCTGCTATGGGGTCTCCGTCTACGGCAACAATATCTGCCAGTTTTCCTTTTTCAATAGAGCCCAGCCTATCCATTGCTCCCAGCAAATCGGCCGCATGTATGGTGGCGCAACGGATGGTTTCCAATGCAGGCATACCACCTTCTACCATGTACTGAAACTCAATATAATTTTTGCCATGCTTAAATACTCCGGCATCCGTACCAAAAGCAATCTTTACACCCGCTTTGTAAGCCTTGGTAAAAGTGGCCTGTATTTTAGGTCCTACAGACAATGCCTTGGGGGTTACTATCTCTGAGTAGTAGCCGGGAATTTTTGCAGAGTCGCCGGTAGACTTTCCGGCAATAATAGTGGGTACATACCATGTACCATATTTCTTAAACAACTCAATGGCTTCATCATCCATAAAAGTGCCATGTTCAATGGAATTCACGCCGGCACGGATGGCCCTTTTCATGCCTTCTGCACCATGGGCGTGTGCTGCAACCCTGAAGCCATAGTCTTTTGCCGTTTCTACAATGGCTTTTAATTCTTCTTCTGTAAACTGCGCACCGGAAGCATCTTTTGCCTGGCTAAGCACACCGGCCGTAGCCGTAATCTTTATTAAATCTGATCCATCCTTATACCGCTGCCGCACCGCTTTCCGGGCTTCATCCGGCCCATTGATAACACCTTCTGCGGGGCCGGGATCGCCCATTAAATCTTTACGGTAGCCGTTGGTAGGGTCTCCATGTCCGCCGGTAGTGGCAATGATTTTACCTGCGGTGAAAATACGCGGACCGTTTACCAGTCCTTTATTAATGGCATTGCGCAGGCTCACGTTGACGCCACTGCCGCCCAAATCGCGTACAGTGGTAAAGCCCGCCATCAGTGTTGTATTGGCAATCCTGGCTGCTTCAAAAGCTACATCGGGCGGGTTCATAGTAAACCTGTCTGCCGTGCCAGATTTTTTTGTCTCCGATTCAATGTGCACGTGCATGTCCATCAGACCCGGCATCACTGTTTTATTCCTGCAGTCGATAATTTTATCACCTGCATCACCTTTTACAAAACCTTCTTTTACTTCTGTTATTTTATTTCCTTCTACAATAATGGAATAATTTGCCAGCACTTTACTGTTGACAACATCCACCAGTTTTCCGCAATGTATAATGCTGCGCTGTGCGTTTGCCATGCAGGCGGTTAGCAGGAGTACCGCCAGGAGTAGTTTTCTCATATTTCAGATAGTTTTCTGAAAATTACTGCATCGGCGCTATTAAAAAAAACAAAAGGGCCGTTTGGCCCTTTTGCATAACTATACTTTGCTGAAATGAATTAGTCAATATTCGGCTGCGGAGTATAACGCAGGTAAGGTTTTACTACTTTCACTCCTTTAGGGAATTTCTTAATAGCGTCTTCTGTGCTTACTGCAGGCACCACAATTACATCCTGGCCGGCTTCCCAGTTAGCAGGGGTTGCCACGCTGTAATTGGCGGTCAGCTGTAAAGAATCAATTACCCTTAATACCTCATGAAAATTTCTGCCGGTAGAAGCAGGGTAAGTAATGCTCAGTTTTAATTTTTTATCTGGTCCAATGATAAACAATGAACGGACAGTAGCCGTTAAAGAAGCATTGGGGTGAATCATATCATACAGTTCAGCAACTTTCCTGTCTTCATCAGCAATGATGGGAAATTCTACTGTACA
>JANPGT010000027.1:0-8310 GCA_031424135.1 Chitinophagaceae bacterium | reverse complement strand
CAGGCGCCGGCAAGGCAGGCCGCCAAGTTTGCGGGACTGCCCAATGAAGTAAATTGCACCACCGTAAACAAGGTGTGCGCCAGCGGTATGAAAGCGATAGCTCAGGCAGCGCAAAGCATTTTACTGGGCGATGCAGACATTGTAGTAGCCGGCGGCATGGAGAGCATGAGCAATATCCCTTTTTATACCGACAGCCTTCGCTGGGGCAACAAATACGGCAATACCAGTTTAATTGATGGATTGGTGAAAGATGGGCTTACCGACGTGTACGACGGCAAGGCGATGGGATTTGCCGGCGAGCTCTGTGCACGCGAATGCGGCATTACCCGCGGGGAACAGGATGCATTTGCTATTGAAAGCTATAAGCGCAGTCAGTCCGCCTGGGAAAAAGGCCTGTTTGCCAATGAAGTAGTACCAGTGGAGATTCCGCAACGCAAGGGTGATCCGTTGGTATTTGCCAAAGATGAGGAACCCTATAATGTAAAGTTTGATAAGATTGCCAGCCTGGCGCCGGCATTCGATAAAAATGGTACCGTTACTGCCGCTAATGCCTCCACGCTGAATGATGGTGCGGCTGCGCTGGTGCTCATGAGCAAAGAAAAAGCGGACGCACTGGGATTAAAACCCATTGCCAAAATTTTATCTTATGCCGATGCAGAGCAGGCGCCGGAATGGTTTACCACTACGCCCAGCATCGCAGTTCCAAAAGCTGTTGCCAAAGCCGGACTGCAAATGGCAGACATTCAATACTGGGAGCTGAACGAAGCCTTTGCAGTAGTGGGTATTGAAAACAGCCGCCGCATGCAGCTGGACCCTGCCAAAGTAAATGTGCATGGTGGTGCGGTAAGCATTGGTCATCCTTTGGGGGCCAGTGGTGCAAGAATTATTGTAACGCTTATCAATGTACTAAAAGCCAATAAAGCAAAATACGGGGCAGCGGGTATCTGTAATGGAGGAGGTGGAGCGAGCGCGATGGTGCTGGAAAATATGGAATAAGGAATTGGGGATTTGGGATTGGGCGGCCGCGAAACCCCTCAGTGCAGCAAATACAGGGGAGGGGAAGCGCATAACATATGTGCAGGTGAGTTTTTTCCGAGATACTGAATAAAAAAGATCCCATTGTTGAACGGGATCTTTTTTATTAAACATACATAATCTTAAGGAACGTAAAATTCCCCCTTCAGGGGTTTAGGGGGTTTTCGAACCCAGGTCAGCCCTGTAGGAAAGCAGTTCACTCCAGCGGCTTTCAACAGCTTTCGCATAGTCCTGCAGGTAATATTCCCAGGCGCCAGCCCCATTGGCTTCATCAAATCTTTCAGCCATGGGTTTGCGGAAAGAAGGATCCATTTCTTTGAGACCGCCTTTCATGCGGGTAACCAGTATGTATTGAGGAGGGCCGGATGCGGCAGCTGTGTACACAGCAACGCTTTCGCCGGAAGCCTGCCATACTTTCTTCATTTTCTTAACCATTTCGCCCACGCCGCCCAGCATACCGGGTTTGGGAAACATGCGGGTAATGGAAATCTTGTCGGCATAATCAGTAATCTGTACGGTGCTGTAGTCGGGGTTGAATACTACAAAACTCTGGGAACCTGCTGCTGTCATTAAGGGAGCCACATTTTTGGCCCAGTCTGCTGTATGCTCGGTGCCAAGGTTGCCGCGTTTGTCGATGGTTTCCCAACTATTGGGGCCTTCGTTCAGCTGGTAACCGCCCGCGTCCGGGCCTGAGAGAATCTCAAAGACACGCCATTTCCAGTCGCCTGTATGGTATTTCTGCGCATGTGCTGCAAGGGCTTTTTCAAATTCCACCACTTTGTCTGCTTTGGCAAAGACGCGGTCGGAAGAAACAACAATTTTATTCTGGCCAAGGCCCAGCAGGGGCAATAGCAGCCAGAGAAGGAGTAGCTTTTTCATATATGGCAATGTTTAGGTAGTTGTGTAATATTTGAAGGAGATGGTGAAGTAAAAATGCCGTTCGCCGCGGTTAGGGGGTTGCCACTACTTTCACTATCCGGTAAATCACTGATTTTCTTTTACCGGTTTCTATTGCATTGATCTTGGTGAGCCCTTCATTGGGGAATACCGTTGCAGGATCCCAGGTAGTCATCAACGCATCTTTTAGTGTTTTGAAAAGATCATAAGAAACCGTATTGAACTTAATATCATCTCCGGAGGGCGATAAGATCCTGGTATTGCCCCAGCCCACCTGGGGAGTTTGTTTGCTGTCCATGGCTTTTTTTATAAACGGCGCCCAGTAGGTGTTTTCAAGACCCACAAGACTGTCAGGATCGCTGGCAGTATGGTAAATCATTACTATAAAATTGAAATCCTTTTCGGGCACGGCGGCGGCGGCCTGCGCCCAGCCAACATCGTGCAGAAAAATCTGGCTGGTGGTGGTGCTCATGGAATTGGTTTCCATTTTTGCCATCGGAACACCGGTGGTTTTTTCGGGGTTGCTGAATATATCGCCTGTCTTGTCTATGTCAGGAAAGGTATTTACGAAAAGGTAATTGGAGGAATTGGGCAAATCATAGCCGCCTACTTTTTCCAGCAGTGCCCAGAAACTCATCTTTTTACTGTCGACGGCTTTCTTGGCTACCTTGCTCCAGTACGTAGTCTCCCGTTTTAGAAATTCTTCAATTTTGTCATCTGGCACATGGCGGTACTGGTAGACCGTAATGTCTGAAGCCGATTGTGCGTTGTTTTTTTGCGGTATAACAAGCATACATACAATGGCCAAAATGGCCTGGCCCATAATTGATGCCGGGTGGCGGGTTGCTTTCATGTGTAAAATGTTGAGTGGTTATGAAAAATGGTGGTTGCAAAAAAGTATAGAGACCCTGGGGTGTTTGCAAAAGTGAATAGCAGTGTCATTCAGCTTTTTTTACAAAAGCTGTCAGTAGGCCTTTAGGTAAGTAGAATAAGGTTCCGAAAGGGAACAGCAAAATACCACATTGACGCGCCCTGCATCATGTGTGTGCTGCTTTGCTACTTCAAAAACTTAACTAAGATCAATTCAGCGAAACGGGGGAGGACTGACCAGGTTTTATATCGAAGAGGTAAGTGATACACGAGACAGTATGTTACCCGGTGAGTTGCACTGTTAAGGTACGGATATTTCATATCATCCAAAATTTATTTTTTAGCAGGGAGAACTCACCCGTCATCGCTGCGTGATGCCACACTTTCTGCACTGCAGAGAGAGAGAATCCGTTATTGAACAGCGCGTAAAAGACTTGTTTAATAAATGAGTGTTTTTCTTTGACGGCGAATAATCTTAAGGAACGTAAAATTCCCCCTTGAGGGGGTTAGGGGGTAAATTTTTTTGCTCCCGTATTTGCGTAATTAAACCTGTTTTTATATGTTTACCCCCTAAAATAAACCCAGACCCTTTATCATGAAAAAAATTACACTGATTGCAGCTATGCTGCTGGCCGGCTTTGCTGGTTTTTCCCAAAGTTTTATGCATGGCGCAGGACTGAATGTATTTGTAGCCAATGCCTCGGGCGGACAAACTTCCGTTAATGGTGGCATCACGTATTCTCCCCGTTTTAATTTTATTGAGCAGGATGAAATGTCGGTATCGGTGGGCATTCCCTTCACCGTAGGCGTGTCCGGCAGTTACAGCGCCAATTACAACAGCCAGTACGGAAGCAGTTCAAGCAATACCCTCAGCGTTATGCTGAACGCGCCGCTGATTATTAACCTGAACATGGGCGCAGGCGCTACCAAAGAAACTGAAAGCCGTTTTGGTTATTTTGTGGGTGCCGGTTTTGGCTACCATTACGGCACGTATAATATCTCGGATATTATTAACGGCGATGAAGTGGGCACTAAATTCAGCACCATGGGGCCGGTGGGCAATGCGGGTGTACGTTTTGCAGTAGGCAGGGGCAGCCATAATGTTGAAGTAAGATTGCTGTACATGAAAGGTATCAATGATGTAAAGCCCAATATATTCAGTGCGGGTGCAGCGTTTAATTTCTAGAAACCTCACCCGGCCTCTCCTGGAAGAGAGGAGTCCAACACCAGCCCCGCTTTGCGGAGACTGATTATTGAGTCGGTGGTGATCTTTTTATAATGTCTTTCATAGCCCAGGAAATCACGTTGCAAAACGTGATTTTTTTATTTATACTAATTTTTATTGGAGACGTAAATTCCCCCTTCAGGGGGTTAGGGGGTATGGTCAGGGGGTTCTTCCTCCAAACCTTCCCTCTTTTATTTCAATGATATCATCACTCGCTTTTTTTGCCGTAAATGAAAAAACGCCTTCTATCCAGTTGCCTTTGCGGGTAGTAAGCCTGCACTGGAAATTGCTGATGTTCTTACTGTAGTAGGTAACACGGGTATTGTTTTTCTTTATGGTGATATTGGCTTCGCAGGCGTTGCAGGATTGGTTTGGCTGCAGTTCCGGCGGAAATGATATTGATATCACTGTACCGGCGGCATCTTCCCCGCTGAATGTATTCTTTTTTATAAGCGGGTTAAAGATGCCGTCTGTCATGGGGTCAACAGATTTGAATACTTTGCCATTTACGGTGGCGGTAAAATAGCCCTGCTGCGCTGTGTTGAATGGTCTCTTCTTTTCTATGTTGTTGCCAATGCTGATGATATTTTGGCTGATGGCACTTAATAACATAAAAGAAATTAAAAATTGCGGTAACATATCATTGGTATTTGTAGTGATTTATAGAATGCAGCTCCAGCCCAATTTACGGAGCCGTATCATTTTCTCTATCGTACATATATTAATGAACGTAATATTCCCCCTTCAGGGGGTTAGGGGGTACAACCCAATATCCACCACGCCATCCAGACGGTAACCTGGCGAAGCTGTGCCACCGTCAAATGTGCCCCAATAGCTGATAATGCCCTGGGTAAAGGGCACAACAGGCTGTGTATTGTTATTCTTTCCTACCGTATAAAACTGTGTGCGTGGCTGGTTGGGGTTGGGTTTAAAAATAATACCTGCGGTATACTGATGATCAGGGTAAATAGTGGCTTCCTTTCCCTGCGCAGATACATCGCGGTAACGCCAGCCGGTAACTGTATTGGTGCCCGGCATAGAATCATAGATCAGGTATTCAGCAGTGTTGACTTCTTTTAAATACACTATGTAATTGTCAAGCGTCCATGCGGGTAAGTATGCACCTACTGCATATACTTTTGCTTTTTGTGTAGTAGTAAAGCTGGCGGTAAAGATTTTGTTTGAAACATCGCCGATGGCCAGCTGGTTCCAGCCGGTTTTTGGCTGGCGCGAAGTGCCGGAAGGGGTTAGTTCGAAAGCATAGTCATTCACCACATATTGATTGGGCCCCGGAGTTTCTTTTTTTTGACAGCCCCCAATGAGCGCGATGGCCATTGCTGCTGTAATAATTTTTTTCATGCTGTTTATTTTTTTACACGGTGTAAAATCATGGAAAAGCCGATGTTCCAGGCAAAAGCGCCTGATTTTTGTTCTGTGCTGGAAACGGGGCTGGTAGTGCTGGTATTACTTGAAAGCACTATACTGGTATATGTCTGCGAGACTTTTAAATTGCTGTAATAATATCCAACGGAACTGTTAAGCGCAATGGCGGCAGACAGAAAGTAATTGAAGCCCAGTAAGCCATGGGCAGAAAAACCATGCAGGTTATTGGGGTAATCAGTCAACTGCTTCATGTACTTGTCGCCTGCAGTATTGTAATAATAAGTTTCGTTTTTATTGGATATGCTGGTATTATAGGCAGCTTTTACCTGACCATACCAACGAAGCTGTTTTTTGCCGGCAAAATAATACCTGATAATTGGGGCAGCGCCAAGGCTGGTGCTGGCAGACTGGTAATCGCTTGAAATTTTACCGGTGCCGGCATAGGCTTTTGACTGGAAATGCTGGTAGCCAACCGCCAGGCTTAGCCCAACCACCAGGTTGTTACCAACAAAGTAACCCACTGTAGGATTTAATACCGTGCTGAATGAGCGGTCTTGCTGCTTACTGGATCCGGTACCGGTTGTATATTGATAATCTCCTTTGTTGAAGCTGGTATTGCCTATGCTCATATCTGCCAGCCAGTCGCCTTTTGCAAACTGTGCATTGCCGGTTGTTGAAAGAGTCAGCATCAGCGATGATACAAGCGCGAGAGTGGCATTTATCTTAATTGATTTCATTTTTTTTTATTTTAATGTTGCTTTTATGGTAAATACATTTTTACAAAGGCCAGCCTGTCTGTATTGGTGCCATCGCCCAATTGTCCATCGGTATTTTGACCTGTGGCCCATATGGTATTGTCGGTTTTCAAAGCAACCGTATGTACAAGATTTCCCGCAACAGCTTGCACATTGTCCATTACTTTTACCGGTATTAACCTGTTGGTCATGCTGCCGTCGCCAAGTTGACCAAATGCATTGTACCCGGATACCCACAATGTGTTATCGTTTTTGATTACCAGGCTATGAAATGCACCGGCCGAAAACGTTTTTATGTTATCGTACATTTTAATAAAGCTGGTTTTATCGATGGTTGTGCCATCGCCCAGCTGACCATAGCCGTTACGTCCACTTGCCCACAGTGAATTATCAGTTTTGACGATCATCGAATAACCAATGCCGGCAGAGACTGCTTTTACATTGTCCATTATCTTAACGGGTGTTTTTTTGCTGGCTCTTGTGCCGTCGCCGAAGTTGCCATCGTTTGCACCTGTAGCCCACAGTGTATTGTCAGTTTTCAATATCAGGCTAAACTGAAAACCTGCAGCAACCGTTTGCACATTTTCCATAATTTTTACCGGGGTGCTTTTTGACACAGTGGTACCATCACCCAGCTGGCCTGAGAGGTTGAAACCGGTGGCCCAAAGTGTATTGTCAGTTTTAATAAAAAGGCTGAAGTACTCGCTGGCTGCCGCCATTCTTACATTGTCCATTATTTTTACTGGTACAGACCTGTCTGTAGTGCTGCCATCACCCAGTTGCCCATATGCATTGTATCCGCATGCCCATAAGGTATTATCGTTTTTTATCAACAGGCTGTGTAGCGAGCCGGTAGTAATAAACCGCGTATTACCTGTTATTTTAACAGGTGCATTACGATTAGTAGCGCTGCCGTCGCCAAGACTGCCGTAGGCGTTGTAGCCGCTTGCCCAGACGGTGTTGTCCGGCTTTAAAAGCATCGAAAAAACCCTTCCGGCGCTCACCATGCCGCCGGCGCCCGTTTCGTTGCTGCTGCCTTTGTCTTTTTTGCAGGAGGTATTTGCCAGTATAAGGCATGCAATACCTGCGATGATTATTTTTTTCATGCTGTGGTGGTTGAGTAGTTATTAAATTGCTTAGCTGGTACTATGGATTCTTCATACAGTTGACAAACCTGAAGGTGGCTGGTACCGGTTCAGTAATATTTACCAATGCATTACCCGATACCTCGCCCGCCCATTCGTTTTTTGCACCGGTAGCAAATTTGAAGCTGATAATTTTGTCGGTCACTTTCCAGGTGCCGGCAAATACCTGTACGGGGTTCCTGGCCGACCAGTCGAAACTGTAATCTGCATTCAGCGTTATTGTATAAGCCCTGTTTACGGCAGTGTTTGTATAATCAAAATAATACCCGCCCCAAACAGTGTTCTTCATGCTTTCTGCCAGCGTGGGTGGCGCAGCATTGTTCTTTTTGCAGGAGGCAGTTGCCATAACGGCGATGGTCAGTAGCAGGATGCGTATCTTTTTCATGATTATAATTTTTGGTTTGATGAATGCTTGTGTTTACTATTTACAGGTATAGCCGGCTGTTGCAATGCCAGGCCCCCTGGTGATGCCGCCACTGGTGTTCATGAAGCTGATTTTGGAAGGCAGGCCGGTACCGGCATCGTATTCGTAGCTGTAAGTAAGATAATCGCCTTTATTACCGTCGTCTGTTCCCTGGTTGTGCAGGTATACTTTTCCGGCATTATTGGTGCTGATGCTGTAGGTGTAATCGCCCAGGTTAAAAAAGCCTTCTCCGCTTCTGTTATAACGGTACAGGTAATTGTACTCATTGCCCAGGCTTTTGTAGAAATTGGGCTTGGTATCATAACCTTCGGCTTCCAGCATAATGTATTCGCGCCGTATGCCGTTCAGCTTTGTAATAGCGGTCTCTTTAGTGATATTCCCTTCAGCATTATAATAGAAATTCATGGTGTCTCTGGGCAGTATGGGGTTGCCACTGTTATCATAGTTTTGGAAAATCTTTCTGCTGATATTATTCCGGCTGTCGTACTCAAACTCCAGGTCTGCACTCACCTTGGTGCCAAATTTATGGGTGGCTATCAGCGGGTAGCCGGCAGCGGAATAGTTGCTGAAGCTGGT
>JANPGT010000026.1:0-7382 GCA_031424135.1 Chitinophagaceae bacterium | reverse complement strand
GGCCCGTATTTACAATTGAGATAAGCAACGACGGGTTTATTATTCCGGCAGATATGAAGGAAAAAATCTTTGAGCCTTTTTACCGGCTGAAAGAAAATATAAAACAAAAAGGCACTGGAATAGGGCTGGCACTGGCACGTTCCCTGGCAGAACTGCACAATGGCAGGCTTTACCTGTCCGCTGCCAAAGATGGCATGAATACGTTTGTACTTGAATTACCACTGCGGCCCGATGAACAGGTGGCTGCAAAACAAAAGAATAAAAGTCTATTACTTAATTCCAAATAAAACGGCTGCTTATGTTACCTGTTATCTTGCTGGTAGACGATGAGGAAGACATCCTTGATTTTCTTGAACGGATGCTGCAAACAAAATATACCATACTGAAGGCTGCCGACGGGCGGGAGGCGTTGACGCAGCTGGCAGCGGAAGCGGTGCAGCTGGTGATAAGCGACGTAATGATGCCGGAAATGGACGGATTTGAACTGTGCAGGCAAATTAAATCCAATTTTGAGCACTCACACATACCTGTTATTCTGCTCACCGCTAAAAATACCATACAGGCAAAAGTAGCCGGGCTGGAACTGGGAGCAGACGCCTATATAGAAAAACCCTTTTCCAAAGAACACCTGCTGGCACAGATTGCCAGCCTGCTGGCCAACCGGAATATGATCCGCGACTTCTTCTCCAGCTCTCCGCTGGTACATATCAAAAGCATGGCACATTCCAAAGCAGATGAACGCTTCCTGGAAGCCCTCAACGAAACCATCTGTAAAAACATGGAAGATACTGACCTGGATGTAGAAAAGCTGGCAAAGATTATGAATATGAGCAGGATTACACTGTACCGGAAAATAAAAGCCATCTCCAATCTTACACCGGTAGAACTGATTAATATTACACGGCTAAAAAAAGCAGCCGAGCTGCTGGCTGAAGGCGATAATAAAATTTATGAAATTGCTTATATGGCCGGCTTCAGCTCGCAAAGCAATTTCTCCAGGAACTTTCTGAAACAGTTTAATATGACGCCTACTGAATACATGCACATGAAACAGGGCGAAAAAAGCAATGGCTGAGTGGGCTAAGAGCGTAAATAGAAAAGAGAGGTAACCTCGCAAAGCACGCACAGAAAAAAAGGGAACAGATAAAAAGATTTTTTCGCACAGTATAAACACAGGAAAAGAAAAATCAATTAATAAACGATTACTTATGCTGAAAGCTTATTTAATTTTACTGATTGCTATGCTGGCAAACAGTGCTGTTTACAGCCAGACCAAAACCGGCTCCATTGAAAAAAAGGATGCTGCGCTGGATGCCATTATCAACCCAAATGCAAAAGTGGAAATCATTGCAGAAGGGTTTGAATGGAGCGAAGGCCCCCTGTGGATTGAACAACAAAAAATGTTGCTGTTCTCTGATGTACCAGAAAATATTATTTATAAATGGACCGCTGGAAAGGGAAAGGAAATCTATCTTACACCTTCGGGCTATACCGGCACCGTACCCAGGGGTGGAGAAAAGGGCTCCAACGGACTAACGCTCAACAGCAAGGGACAACTGGTAATCTGCCAGCATGGCGACCGGCGCATGGCAATAATGAATGCCGCTTTGGCAACACCGGCAGCGGTATTTACAACTATCACTAACAATTATAAGGGCAAAAAGTTTAATAGTCCAAACGACGCCGTCTATAACAGCAGCGGCGATCTTTTTTTTACCGACCCGCCCTATGGCCTTGAAAAAAACATGGATGACCCGCTGAAAGAAATTCCTTTCCAGGGTATCTATAAAATAAAAAAAACAGGCGGTATTGTTTTACTTACGGATTCCATTACCCGCCCCAATGGCATTGCCATCACCCCCAACCAGAAAACATTGCTCATTGCCAATTCAGATCCTGCCAAACCTTATTGGTATGCATTTGATTTTGGCCCGGGCGACCAGCTTATCCGCCCCAGGATTTTTTATGATGCCGCAGAAGCCGCCAAAACAGAACAGGGCATGCCCGATGGACTGAAAATTGACTCAAAAGGAAATGTATTTGCCACCGGCCCCGGCGGCGTCTGGATTTTCAATACAGAAGGCAAATTACTGGGGCGTATAAAATTCGACGGACTTACTTCCAACTGCGCGTTGAGCAAGGATGAAAAAACCATTTACATTACTGCAGACATGTATGTATTGAGAGTAGTTATGAGAAACTAAACATGCCGACTAGGCGTAGATGCGGCGGTAGATAGCCAGTTGCCCACGGATGGTGGCGGTGGCAGCATCCATTATTTTTACAGCTGCATGAATACCCAGTATGTCAAAAGCGGCAAGATAATTATCCAGTAATTTTTTTTCGCCCGACAGTGTTATGGTATCTACCGGCTTTGCCAGCAGGGCCTCCAGCTCTGACCCAATCAGCAGGCCGCTTAAGTAATAGTAATTTGCCTGTTTTGAAAATTGCTGAAACAATTGATTGGTACGCACCAGGAACAGTGAATGTGAAAGGCATTGCCCCTGCCCTGCTGCTACTCCCTTGCGAAAAGCGCTTTTTGTTTCTTCATCCACTTCGCCACCAGACTGTACACTGGCAGATAAAATCGACTGCTCAGACAAAAGATTAAATAATTCCCCGGTCATATAGGTAGTAATATCCGTGGCCCTGCCACCTGCTGTTGTAACATGTTTGGAATGGGTGCCGGGGAAAATAAACAATTGCTTTGCTGTATGGCTGTCGCTGGCGCATCCTACCAGTTGCGTCTCTTCTCCCCTCATTACATCTGTATCGGTACAGGCACCGGAAATAATACCTGCTTCATGCATAAAGTAATCTGTCTTTTCTATCTTCTCTACCAACATATCTCTTCCATCAGTAAAAAAAGGAACGGATGTATACGGAAGTTCAGTGATACCAATAGTGGAAGAAGCCATTCCTGAAATAATCACCGGCAACTGCTTTTGCATAGCGGGCTGTTGCCGCGCAAGCGCTTTTATATGGCGGTCTATCACGGCAAGGTAGAATGCCCTGCGGCCATTTTCGGCTGCACCTGCTTTTATCCATGCATTGTATACGGAACGGATACCCTCGTGAGAAACTGATTCATCTATCACGGCACCTGATGCAGTATCAATAAGGCGCAGGCGGAAGGAAGTGGTTCCCCAATCACAACTCAGCATTTGTGTATGCATAATAAACTTATAATGAATAGAAATAGTGGTCGATTCAGCACGCTATCCTTCAACAGCCTGTACAAACGCACGTGCTTTTTCTGCCAAAGCTGCCAGGTATGCATCGTTAACGGGCTGGCTGCTGTTTACCAGCGCACCTCCTACCCCAAAAGCCACGGCCCCCGCATCCCTGAATGCAACGATATTTGAAATAGTAACACCACCTGTAGGCATCAACGGTACATGAGAAAGCGGCCCGCGCAAATCTTTTATATACTGGGCACTCTGTGCAGGAAATACCTTTACGATATCGGCCCCGGCTTCATGTGCTTTTACAATTTCTGTGGCGGTATACGCCCCGGGGATGCTTACGATACCCTGCGCTTTAGTGACACTGATAGTATCAATATCCAGTGAGGGAGAAATAATAAATTGTGCACCGGCATCAATGGCAGCCAATGCCGCAGCAGTATTCAGTACCGTACCTGCCCCTACCAGCATTTGATCTTTTACTTTGCCCGACAGCTTACTGATAAGCTCCAGCGCATTTTCTGAATTCAGCGTAACTTCTACTGCACGTATGCCACCCTGGTAGAGGGCATCCACTATATTCATTACATCCGCCGGCTTTGCACCACGAATGATGGCAACAATTTTATATTGCTGCAGAAGACTGAGTACTGTCATACCATAATAATTGATAATGGGCTAATGCCGGCCGAAAGTTACTGCATTAGGATATGCAACGGAAACCTCTTTCCACCGGAACTACGGTGCCACAGGGACACAGGGTAACGCGGAGGGGCGGAAAAGAACGGCCATCGTATCTTTCTCCGTGAGATCTCCGTGCTTCCTTGCCTCCGTGGCATAAGGTCTAAAATTCAGGATGCTGCTCATAGATGGCCCATTGCTGCAGCTTATTGTTGCTTTTGGGCGCCAGAACAATGGCACCGTTTACAATGCCGTTATCATCTGCGGGAGTAATATATAATTCCGTTCCCTTTAAACGGATCAGGTACTTATTCTTTCCCACAGCTATAAATTCATATTGCTGCTGTGCGTTACCTGTCATCAGGGGTTGCTCTTCCATGGCCACGCCGGCTGCGGCTGCCGACTGTGGCTGAAATGTTTTGCCCGAAAACAAATTACGCAACTGGTAAGTACTGCCATCCGTTTGTTTAAAGTCCCAGGTCATACATTTCCAATTTACCGGGGTGTAAGAAACCAGCGGCGTCCCGTTGGCTTTATTGGCATCTTTGATGCGCAGCAACATACCCGTTTGTTCATTTTTTATGGCATAAGTACCCGTTATTGCCTGTGCACTGGCTGCGAGCATTGAAAACAGCAACATAACAAGCACGCCTGACCGGCTATAGTTTTTCATTTTTTTAATTTTATCCATCAATCTGATACTAAAGAGACATCACCGCTGCTTTAAAGCCTGGTTGGTTTTCAATTTTTCCGCTATATACCCCCCGATAGCGGTTCCTTCCTCCAGGCCATTTTTAATAGCGGGCATATAATGAATTCCCCCGTACAAACGGCTGATAGCTGCTTCTGCAGCCGCCTGTTTAAAAGAACTGAAGTGACGGACCGGGATGTCAAACTCCAGTTCTGTAGAATCTGTGTAACTGAAATTTTCTCCAAACAGCCGGGTCAGCATTACCGACGCAGCCCCGGACACCACGCTATGCCCGCTGGTATATTCAGGAAAAGGAGGTGTTTGCAGCAGCGGCGTCCAGCTTTCGCTGATGTATCGGTTAATATACGTTTCAGGCCTGATAACCCGGCTGCGGTATTTCTCTGCCCAGCAACCAATAAAAGCATCGGCCATCACTACCGACAGGGAAGCATACACCTCCGCACTGCGCACCAGGCCGGCCCCGGTTTTGCGACAGGCCAGCCTGGCAATATTTATCCAATGCCCCCCGGGAGAAATTTTCTTTGTAGCAAACAGCAAATGTCCGTTAACATTCATCTTGAAAGGGTTACAATCCCAGAAATTGGCAATGGCTTTTTGTTCTTCAGTTAACTGAAGCCCCGTGCGCTGTACCTCCACCGCCTCTTTATAAAAAGCGCTGCTTGTATCTATAGAAAAAGCGGTGGGTGTCGCAGGTGCAAACTGCAGGGCGCCTTCCAGCACAAAAGTTCGTATTCTGCCCCAATAAGGTTCCACGGCTTTCATGTAGGCAGGGGGCGTGGGCTTCCAGGAATCATTATCCTCGGTAACAGTATACTTTGGCAGCGCCCTGGTTTGTTTATAATTATCTGTTGCCGCCCAGGCTATCACGTGATCTGCGATGGCTTTGCCGAAGGCAACTGAATTATTAAAAACATCTTTGGGCATGCCTGTTGCGGAAAATTCATCTAATATTTTATTCCGGAAATCTTCTATCAGCTCTTCCGAAATAACCATGGTTTTACCGGTCAGCAGTACCGCGTTTACTGCGGCCAGTGAGTAGTTGTATTTTTTTTGTGGATCGGGTACATCAAAAGCGCTGAGTCCGTGCAATTGTCCGGCCAATGAAAAATAAGCCAGTTGCTCAAAACGGGCCGCCTCATATGCTGCAACAGCAATATAAGCATAGGTGCGGCTGGCTACCGGGGGCGAATATACGTCGTGCACTATCACATCAGTTACCTGCTTCACCGCACGGTGCAGGTAATCAGGATTGTCTGCCAGCTGCTTCCAATGGCCATCATTGCCAAAGCCGGTATTTGCAACCAATAGCAAAGCATAGACACAACAAATCCATTTATTCATACGGGCATTCATTTAAACGATGTAACATAAAAATATCCGGTGTAAGCCATTGTGCTGTGCTTATCAATTTATATTCCACCGGTTGCGCCATGGCAGAAAAAATCGCCGCTTCAATGTAATTTTGCGATCAGCAGCAAATGTCTGATGCTGATGATTTCTGATGGAGCATACGCTGTAAAATGGGGCTTGTACCAATCTGTTGCCAGTGGGCCTGCACAGGATAGCCGGGGCGATGCCAGGTAATAGCCGGGATACATTATACTGCTACTATTATCGCCGCAGAGCAAATTAATTAAAAATCTATAATGAGAGGCTTTTACTGATAGCTTCACAGCAACAGTGGATTTAATTTTGAAGCAGCCAGCTCACCAGGAGCAATGCCACAAAGCCATCTCTGCCGGTCGGCTTCCTGGTGTTCGTTTTTGGGTTCCGTAACTGCAGCCCCATCAGCAAAATAAATAATAGTCATTACTTCTCTTGTTACTGCAGAGTGGTTGCCCGGTGCATTGTGCAGTGTCCAGCCATAGTGCCAGGTAGCGTCGCCCGCCTGCATAGTACTGGCACGGGTAATAGTATATCCTTTATCCTTAACATGTTTATCAAGCAGCGCTTCAGAACTGTCTGAAATAGCCAGGTTTTCTACAAAGCCGTCTTCCTGCGATTGAGAAGCAAAAGTGAGCATCCCCATCTCTTCATTGATATCTATCAGGGGCATCCACATAGTCACTGTACGGGAAGTATTCAGCGGCCAGTAATATTGATCCTGGTGCCAGGGCGTTAGTCCGCCACCAGCCTCTTTGTACAATGCCTGGTCGTGGTACAACCGCACATTGTCTACCCCCAGCAGGGTGGCAGCTATTTTTGCAAATCTTTTGGCCAGGGTAAATTTCCGCACCTGCTCATCCAGTTCCCAAAGGTTCATAATTTGTAAAAACGCTTTACCATAGGTATCGCGTTCTTCCATCTTTCTTTTTTCTGTATTGAATTTGTAAGCGGCTTCATTAATCACCGGCCTGTATTGCGCTGCTTCATCCTTTGTAAGTACGCTTTTTACCAGGGTATGACCGTTTTTGCGAAAGGCAGCAGCCTGTGCAGGAGCAATCTCAATAAAATCAGTAAGTGAGGGCAATGCAGTATCGTTTCTCATACAATTGTTTTTTTCAACAACAAACTACGGCTATAATCTGCGTACAAAATTTGGCAAATTTGGCTATTTTGTGGATAATATTAACCAACCAGGCTTTCCATTCCTTCAAATAGCTAAAATTATCAAATAATGAAGCCGAGTTTTGAATCTGTGTATGCAGCCGGAAATGCTTCCTTCCTGGTAAGAAAATTTGAAGAGAAAAAGTTTTCTGCGCCTTATCATTTTCATCCTGAATACGAGCTCACGTTAATATTGAATGGGTATGGCAAGCGGTATGTAGGCAACCATATGAGTGATTTTTTCCCGGGTGATTTTG
>JANPGT010000025.1:0-3593 GCA_031424135.1 Chitinophagaceae bacterium | reverse complement strand
ATGAATGAATGCTGGCCGGCAATAGCTGACTGGCAAAAGTAAATATTCTACGGTACCGCTTGACGGATGGCCGTTAAGCTTAATGATAATTTGTTTAATAAATTACAAATCAATCCGTTGGTGAGTTACAGCACGCAGGTTTACTGCAACATGCCGTGCTTTTTTGACGGTTTTTCAAGCGGGATACTGGTGGGCGGGTGAAAAATCGTAATTATCCCATAGCCAGCATTTGTAAGCACGTTTTTGAAAAGCTGCTGCAATTCTCCTGTCCCAATTCCCAATCAGTGTTCCCATCGGTAGAAAAAAGCTGCTGACTCCATTTTTCACCTCCAGGTTCAATTTTCATTCGTCGAAAAGGGTGTTTTGTAAAATACTGGTTATCACAGCCATTGTTTTTGTTTCCGTTCAACGGACGATGATTCAATCACAGCAGGGTATAACCCTTCCTTGATGGCATACACATTGTTTCCTTCTACGCGAAATAAGTTATTCAGTTAGTATTAAATTATGAAAATCATGCAAACCCTACGTACAAATACTGAGAACACAGCAGTAAAACTGCTGCATAGGTGGTTGTATTTATTCTTTTTGAATAATAATAACTACATGTTTAGCGTTAATTGCGTAGTTGGTTGTAAATCCAATTTCTATGATCCTAAATCCAAACCTAGTATGAAACATCAGGTTATACGTACCGGAAATTTCAACGGCAGCGCTTTTTTGCGCGGCATTGTTGTTCTTCCAATATTATTAATAGTGTCTTTTTTGACGCCACTAACCGGCAACGCACAGTGTATTGCAGGGTATAGCCAGGTGACGCTGAACTGGGATTATTTGGATTACTTCTCCTACACCGGTAATTATACTTCACCTAACGGCTACCTTGCCAGCAATGCAGCCGCGCAGACGCAAATCTTTAGTTTTGGTACCCAGCGGGTAACCATTGTGAATAACTATACAGCAGCAGGTAATCTGGGAGAGGATGTTACCCATACCGGTGATGCTGGTTCTTATGCTATAGGTAATGCGGATGTGCATTTTATTGGCAACGGTACTGTGACGATTACATTTGACAATGAAGTACGTAATCTGAAGTTCAGCATGTTTGATGTTGACAAACTGCAAAAAGTTGCGTTTAACGCCACCAATGCATTGGGTCTGCCACAGGGCGTAACAGTTACTCCTCTTGGTGCAAGCATTCTTACCACTTTGCTGAATGGCACCGCGCTGGCAACAGTAAGTGCAGCCAATCTAATTATCGCCAATACTACAAATACGGCTTCCTTTAATGTAGACATAGCCGGACCTGTTAAAACACTTACACTTACTATATCTAATACATCTACCAGCGGTTCAGAAGATGGTTCATGGTGGTTGTCTAAAATTATTGCCTGCTCAACAGGTTCTTTCCCCACAAATTATTACAGCGTATCACAACCATTTACAGGCCAGGCTGGCTATGTGCTGCAGGCATTTGACAAATCGGTGTATGCACTGAATCCTGCAACGGGTGCTTCCAAATTGGTGTTTACCGATGCGGCCGCCCCGGGCAATATTAACTCCATGGGCTATGACCCTTTCAACAGGATCTTATATTATGTGTACAGCCTTACTGCATCTCCCGGAACCAACAGGGTGCTTAAAAAATATGATTTTAATACACGTACTATTTCAACCAGTTTAGCAGATTTAAGTTCAAATACTTACGGAACAGGTGTAGGTATTCCAATTACCAATACCTCTGGTGTAGAATCTGGCGGAGCGGCTTTCTATAACGGTAGTCTTTACCTGGGTATCGAAACTTCTAATGGCAGCCGTAATTCCAGCAGGGAAGCGGTTATCTGGAGAATTGATTTTGATGGCTCAAATGTGCCGTACAGGGCATGCCAGTCTTTTGCTGTACCTGTTGACAATGGCGCCGGAACATTATTGCACGACTGGTCTGATTTTGCGGTGAAAGATGGTGTGCTGTATGATTTTGACGGCGCAGGCGGCACTACACAAACTGATATTTATCATTTCGATTTTATTACCGGTGTGGGCACTGATTACGCACTGCCTGCAGGTTTTACGCCCGGTCAGCCGGCTGTTGACTGGAATGGACAGATATACCAGATTCATGGTCCTTCAACTGTTATTAACCCGTATGTAGCACCTTACAATTACAATGGTACTATTGGTGCCAGCACAAATATTTCAACTACGCCTGTTGCCCTTAGTTCTCCTTATCCAAGTCTCGGCGATGCTGCAGAGGGGTACAGGCCCCTGGTAGACTTTGGTGATGCCCCAGTCTCTTATGATCCTGCTGCAATACCTGCCGTACATGAACTGGATGCCAACCTGCGACTGGGTGCCGCGGAGAGTGAAGAGTGGGTTACACGTGGACAAACTGCCCTGGCCAATTCAGACAACAATGAAGACGGATTGGGTGCAGCACCACCATTACTGAATTTTGCGGGTACTGTTACTTATTCTGTTCCTAATATAAGTGTGTATAACAATACAGGCGCCAACGCCACACTGATTGCATGGCTGGATTACAATATGGACGGCGTTTTTCAGGCAGGTGAAGGCAGAACCGTTACCGTGCCCAGCAATGCTGCTGCCCAGCTGGTAACTATCACCTGGACGGGCATCACCGTGCCTGCTACAGCTGCTACAGGTACCTTCCTGCGGATACGGCTCACCAGTGCCGCCAACGGAATGACTACCGCCAGCATGAACGGTTATATGGCCAATGGCGAGGTGGAAGACTACCGTGTGGTACTTGGTACCAACCTGCCTGTTGAGATAACTTCATTTGACCTGCAGAAAGGAAATGGAAAATCTGCCAACCTGAAATGGGCTACGAGCGGTAATATGGCCGACAATGCAGCTTTTGAAATTGAAAGAAGCGCCAATGGCCAGCAGTGGGCAAAAGTAGGTGCTGTTAATACAACCCTGCTGCAGTCTTACCCTTCGCAGTTTACTTACACAGATGCAGATGCACTGTCAGGAAAATCTTATTACCGGATTAAAATAGTTTCAAAGGATGGTGCTGTTAAATACACAGATGTAAAAAGCATTGTATTTACTTACCTGGCCGGTAAAATAACTATTTCGCCAAATCCTGTTACGGATAATATCACTGTTCAGCTGTCTGCTGACCGTGCGTCAAGCATTAAGATTGCATTGTATGACTATAGCGGTAAAATAGTGTATGAGAAAAATGTTCCGGTAGCGGCAGGTGATAACAGTATCAGGCTGACTGATCTCAGGAACCCGGCGCCCGGCATCTACTATATTAAACTGAACATAGGAGAAGAAGTGTTTACAGATAAACTGGTAGTGATAAAAAATTAAGACGGGTGTAGCTTGTTTACACCACTTGTACTGAATAAATTATTTGGTAATAAGATATGCCGGCAGCAGCCGGGCAAAGGCAGGAAGTATAATCCGTAACCCAACTTGATTCTATGAAACTCATCCGATTGACTGTTTGTTTATATGCGCTGTTTTCAGCCGGTCAACTGCAGGCGCAGGAGAAGTACAGCAAAGTGAAGGTGTATTACAATCCTTCTGATGCAGCCGCAAGAAACACCATTATAGGCCTG
>JANPGT010000024.1:0-2296 GCA_031424135.1 Chitinophagaceae bacterium | reverse complement strand
GGGCGTGTATAGCCAAAAGCGTTTTTCAAATCAACATACTCCCCGTGAATACCTGCTGCCATTCCGCCAAAGTATTCCAGGGCATCTGCAGCCGAACTAATATCCACCGACAGCGATTCAGCAATGGGCTTTCCCACATCCTGCGTTTCTACAAGCGCTATTTCATCTAACCTGGATCTTAATACATGAGCCGCTTTTGTTAAAACCCGGCCACGTTCTGCGCCGGTTTTTGTTTTCCAAATACGGAAGGCTTTTTCTGCGGCATGCACCGCCGCTTCAATATCCTGGTCGTTGGCCTGGTAAACTTCTCCCAATGGAAGATTATCGGCCGGATTATAGTTTATCCAGGATTCCCTGTTAGAACCTGTAGTGAGTGCGCCATCTATAAACTGCGTGTATACCATATTATTTTTAAGCAATGCTTTCTCTTTTAACTTTAACCGATTTATAAAAATAAATGACCAGGCCAATACCAATCAAAACAGCTGTATACATCCATGCTGCATACTGGTGATACCATTCTTCACCATAAGTGGCCGTGCGGGGCCATGATACATTAATGACCATAAAGCTACTCCAGATCAGTGCCAGTATATTCACCGGGAATCCCCATTTGCCCAAACTAAAACGGGCATCCATAGCTGTTCCGGAGCGTGCCGATACAAACCTGTTTTTTAATTGAAGCGCGACCACTATCCAGTAGGCCAGGTTGGCCCAAAGTACGGCGATAGAAGTGACCAATTCAAACACTTTTGGAAATTGAAGATTCATCCCCAGGATGATGATGGCTGCCAATCCACATACCAGGGTAGCCAACACTGGTGTTTGGGTTTTTGCCGACACTTCCGATAAGGATCTACTATAAGGCAAATAGCCATCACGCCCCATGGCGAACATTAATCTTACGGCACCGGACTGCACTGCAAAAGTGCACACACTGATGGCAAAGATCACAATACAAAGAAAGAGCTTGCCCGTAGTATCGCCCAACACTGATTTTACCAGCATAGGCAATCCGCCGCGTATATTGCCCAAATCCGGGTTAGCCAAATCCGGCACTGCCATCAACGCAAAAAGTAGTACGAGTAAGCCAGCAAACCCCGCAGCCAGCAACGCCTGCAAAATAGCACGGGGCGCTTTTTTACGGGGATCATGTGTTTCTTCCGCCAGTGTTCCGGCAGTATCAAATCCATACAAAACATAAGAGGCGGTGAGGGCAGTGGCGGCCATTAAAATCTTTACATCAGGAAAAGCGTTGAACGTGGATCCAATAGATTTAATATGAACCACCGCTTCCATCGGAGATCTCAATCTTTTTAAAAACAGTAAAAGCAGCAGCAATACAATGCCCAGCAGTTCTGCAAACACACCAATATTATTAATCGCGGCTAGTAGTTTAATACCGCGTACGTTAATAATGGTGCTTATAACAATCAGTATCGAACCTAATAATATGGCATTGATGGCCACCGATTTTGCATCATCAGAATTTCCAATAATTTGGAAGGAAGCTGAAATCTGCGGCAGGCTCACCTGCAGTGCCATGGCTACTGCAGCCAGCGTCACAACCAGGCAAGCCAGGTAAATCCAGCCGGTCATCCATCCAAAGAAATGATTGCCGGTAAACTTTGCCCATTGGTATACGCCGCCGGACAAGGGAAACCTGGAAGCCAGTTCTGCAAAGCAGAGGGCCACCAGCAATTGACCTGTTAATACAAATGGCCATGTCCAGAAGAATGCAGGACCGGCAACTCCATAACCCAAATGAAACATCTGGAAAAGACCAGTAAGAATAGATATATAGGAAAAGCCTGCGGCAAAACTTGAGAAGCTACCCATCGAACGTTTTAATTCCTGGCGATAACCAAAACTGGCCAGATCATTATTATCAGCAGCTGGAGATTCATTCATATTTGAGTTGCAGGTTTTGGTATTGGTAACTATTACATCTTAGGAACGGGTGCCAATCATTATTGTGCGGTTAATTCCTTTTGCAAGAATCGCCTCATAGCCGGCGGGCCCGTCCGACCGGTCATCCGGGTGAACTTGCTGCCTGTATTCCATCAACCACTTCCCTGTCATCCTGCAAGGATCCCGTGGACTCAGAATAAAAGAAGCCTCACTAATGCAAACCCGCTGCACTATGATTACCACGGGATGTTTGCAACATGACAGGTAAAAGCGTAGACTGTCATTGGGTCGCTGTGAAACTTGCCCTCGATCGCCGCTGTTGGTGTACTGAGTTTACCGAAGTATCACCAACAGCAAATTGGCAAATGTTCTCTCACTTTTCTAT
>JANPGT010000023.1:0-2224 GCA_031424135.1 Chitinophagaceae bacterium | reverse complement strand
GGATACCTTATTTGCCAGCACTTCTTTTCCTGCCGCCCATGCACTTAAAAAACTGCGGATTACACTGGGCAGCAACAGCAGTGTTGTTGTCAATGGCAGCAGCTTCCCGCTGGCTGTAAAAGGAAACGATAATTTTATTGTTATTAAACTGGAAGAATCGGCTGTAGCCATCAACAGCGGCGGACTCAGCAGTATCTGGATAGATGTGGATGCAGGCCGCTCTATACGCAAAAACGGCAACCAGTTTGAATTAAAACCCAGTGTAAAGCTATTCAGCAAAGAAATTACCGGAACTGTTGAAGGACGCGTACTTCCTGCAGCTGCTGCGGCAGTGGTAATGGCCATCAACGGCACGGATACGGCTACTGCAAAACCCAGTGGCGAAGGTGAATTTAAGTTTACCGGTTTAAAGGCAGGTACTTATTCCTTCCTGTATCATGCCACCGCCAATAACTATCTTGATACCACCCTGCGTACCATACAGGTGAAGACCAAAGAAGACAGCAAATTACCAACGGTTACGCTGCATAAATAAAACAGAATACCTATGATACCAGCACGGGTGCATTTACTGCACCCGTTTTCTTTTTATATAGATGAATGCAGCACCTGCCAGCAGTAAAGCTGCTATCAAAAGAAGAATATTCCAATGCATTCTGCTATTTACCACCGGCTCATGATTGCCAATTAATACCAGGTGCGCCCAGTAGGAAGGTGCTTTATACCTGTCTTCCGTTGCTGTGCTGCTGAGGTAATCTATTTTTGCCTGCTGCAGTGCAATGTCTTTATCAAAGCCCCGCTGCAGGTATACATGCAGCTGCTTCATAATAAAAGCGGTGGCGGCATCATCCGCCTTCCACAGGGAAGTAATCACACTTTTGCAACCGGCATAAGAAAAGGCCCTTGACAGGCTCACCACGCCTTCGCCGTTTACCAGCTGGCCACTGCCGGTTTCGCAGGCACTTAATATAACCAGCGCGGCAGACTTCATATTAAGGTTATAAATTTCTTTTTCGTACAGGCGATGTACAGTATCAGCATCGGGTTTTTTAGCGTAAAACTCAATATATGAACCTGTGGGGTCTGCATCTTTGGCCACGGCATGAGTGGCCAGGTGAATGACGGGGTACTGACTGGCCAAAGCAATAAACTGTGCCCTGGTAGCAGCCGCACCCGTAAGTTGTTTACCAGGCAGCTGCGCAATCTCTGCCCCGGAAGAGGGCAATACCGGAAGGATATCATTCCCGGTTTCCTTTCCGGTAAATGGCGCCATGGCCAGCACATTGTATGAACGCTTTTCAACAGCTGGTTCATCAAATAAAAAATTGGCTGAATAATGATAGCTGATGGCAAACTGATGCAGCAGCAATGTTGCAGTTTTTTCATCTCTCAATAACTCAAACGGCAGGTAACTGATTTCATTATAAGGAATAATAACGAGGTGTTTATTGCCTTTTATTTTTTTTGCTACCGGTTGCAGCAATGATTGAAACAGCTGCTGTGTAAATGCATTGACCGATACACGGTCTGCAGCCGCCGGCGCTTCCATTGCTGCTCGAAGGCTGTTGATGGCGGTAAAAAAACTGTCTGCTAAAGGCACGGACGAAGCGCCTGTCTGCGAGGGAGTAATATAAAAACAAATCAACTGTTTGCCTGTGTAGTAGTAAGAAAGTACTGCCTGCTGTTTGGCCACCGATTGTTCCTTTATTTTATCAAGGCTTATTTCTCTTGTATTGAATTTAAGCCGGTGATAGGCGGCATTGTCATCCAGTTTATCCTGTACCGCAGAGAGCAACAATTGGGTATCACGTATTTTCTTTTGCAATACCAGCAGCAGTGCACTGTCCTGCACCTGTGACAACTGTATGGTTAACTTGGCTACCAGCGATTTGTATTTCTTTTCCTCTTCCATCAGGGAGGCAGGTAAGCCAGCAATACCCGACCATTCAAGCTGCTGTGTTCCTGCCTGCAGAACAGAAGCTTTATTATTTTCCACGTATCCAAAAGCTGCTGCCAGGTAGGCTGTGTCTTTACTGCTTTTGTACAATGCCAGCGCCACCGCAACCGCTTCGCCGCAGGCGGGATTTACTTTATTTTTAAGAAACAATCTTGCATCATCAGAAGAATAGGTGCGTTCTACATACCGCGAAAGTGACAGCGCCGCATTGTAGGCCGCCAATGCATGCTGCTGCATACCAGTTGCCTGTGCGCTTAGCTGCGTGAA
>JANPGT010000022.1:0-2532 GCA_031424135.1 Chitinophagaceae bacterium | reverse complement strand
GGTAATGTTTCCTGTTTTGAAATATGGGTCGCTCCGCATATGTTCTTTCAGCTTAGCCGAATCTGCCGCTGCTATTTCATAATACGAAAGCTTGTTTAGTCCCCTTTCGTCTTTGAGGTGGGCATCGGGTAGTTGCAGGTTCAGTCCATTTCCAAGATCGGTCTTTTTGGTTTCAGCAGCGGATGTCCTGCCCCCACCAAGCGCCCAAAATCCAAGGACTATAAATGGCAATACTATTACCGGTAATACCAGCATCATTTTGCGTTTCCGCAAAAAGGTCGGTGAATACTTTACTGTTTCCATACACTTCATTTTTTTTGGTGATTATAGATGTCTTCCAGTAGCTGCACACTGTCCATCAGACCAGGTCTTACAGAGAGGATACTGTCATAAGCAGGGTTTAGATTCCTCCGAAGGCTATCCATATAATTTCTAAAATTTTCTAAGGCTGCATATTCCTTAACAGTAATGTTAGGATGTATATAGGATGGCCCTCTTTTATACGCTTGTGCAAGAGGCATTGTTTTGATCCTTGAAAAAGCAAAAGATTGATGTGGAATATCTTTTGTGAATGCGGTCACAATAAAGTAAGTACTAATGGCAACCCAGGAGGCACAAATAATCAATGTAGCAGCCTTTAGCGATCTTGAAGAGAGGCCTGCAGCCCGGCATGCCAGGAATGACGAAAACAGCCTTTGTAATTTGAATGCTGACTGGGCAATACTTATGGCCAATTTATCCTGAAATGGATTGGCCTCATGTAAAGGCTTGTTTGATGTATTTTGTTTCCACATAAAATTCTTTTTTCCTTTTCACATTTTCAGCCACACAAAGAATATCCGTTCATCTAATTCACCTTTATAGTTACCTGCTTTCTGTTTTTATATCTTTATTTTCTACAGTCCGCCATTTTTCGATTAAAAAACCATGTGGGTTATTGTCCGACCTGGAGACATTTCTTAACCAGCCTTCGGTAATTAGGGAACGTGTTACAATGGTGGTCGGCCGGATTATTTTCTCCTGCGCAATACATTTAAAATAGTAAGGATATTGACTGATGTTTATTTCAATACTGTCTACAGTTAATTCCTGGCTGATATTGCCGCTGATGATATTGGAATAATAGCTGTTCTCCTTAAGGTCATCATATTGCTGTTTGGCGGACCTGTCAGCCAGATACAACGCTTTGCTGATATTGGCCTGAATTACCTTGTCATCCGGGTCAAGGGTAAAGAAATAATGATGGAACATTTTTACATGATCTCTGGCTTCCACCTGAATATTGTCCTTTCTTTCAGCCGCAAAAGCCTCCAGTGTTTTTCCCCCGGCAAGTATGTATATTTTTTGTTGTGATTCCCGTATGGTCCGGCTGCTGACCTGCATAGCCCAAATAGTGATTATTGAGCAGGCAAGTATCATTGCAATAGAGAACAACCGGATATGCCGGAAGGCGGTGTCAATATTTCTTGTCTGCTTGAACATGGCTTATGACTTGTTTGCTGAGTCCCCTTTTATTCTATTTGCTAAAAAACCACTGCTTGAAGTTTTAGACCCATCGGAAGCGCTGCTTTCATACCGTCCAAACAAGCCTGTGTTCATTGCCTGCCCGCTTCTTTCGGGGGCGATTGATCCGGCATTGTTTCCCGTATTTCCGTATGTGATTGCCCCACTGCCACCGGATAGGATATTTCTCCCGCTGCTGCTCATGATATTGGTTACTTTGTGTAAAAGCCCGTTGCCGCCGCCAGCATGCACTATATAGTTGGCTATGGAGGGTACAGTGAAATAGCCAACAATCCCGATTATCATAAATATGAGGTATGCAGTATCAGTGGAAGAGAAGAATGTGTCACCCGCTGTTTCCACTTGTTTAATGTCCAGCGCAATCATTTTTTCCTGGATTTTTCCGATAATGCT
Organism: Chitinophagaceae bacterium; assembly: GCA_031424135.1. GTDB lineage: Bacteria > Bacteroidota > Bacteroidia > Chitinophagales > Chitinophagaceae > JACMLD01. Next base: position 615 of record JANPGT010000022.1, on the reverse strand, counting down.
TCCGAATATATTGGCTACTGGCAACCAGAGAAAAATATTGATGTAGCGGGCAATCCATAAGGTTAGGGTATGCTGGAAGCCATCGAAAACGGCAATGCCAAATACAAGGGGACCGAGAATAGCTAGTACAACTAAATTAAAAGTCCTGATAGTATCAATACAGAGGGAAGCTGCTTCATAAAGCACCCTTAGAACCTCACTCAGCCATTCTTTAATAGAATTACGGAAATTGTAGGAGGCCTTGGACATGGCGAATTTAATATCATTGCCAATGCTTTCAAACATGCCTTCACCCGTGCCGGTTTTGTCATCGGGATGAGTATATTTATACCATTTATCCCGGTCGCCACTGCCAGTTTCACCCACATACATTTGCCAGACTGTTGTCTTTTTTATGGCGTCCTCCTTTGCCTTCAACAACACCGCAATGGCTTGGTCTGAATCCGTTACCATGGCCGCTGTGGCGGTGACGGTAGGCTGCATGACTGCATTTATCATGGATAATACAGAGGGAAATATAAGGATGGCAAACCCAAGTACAAATGGACGGAACAACGGATAAAAATCAACCGGTTCGGCATTGGCAATATGCCGCCAGACCCTGGAAGCAATATA
>JANPGT010000021.1:0-5479 GCA_031424135.1 Chitinophagaceae bacterium | reverse complement strand
AAATGCCGCGACCAATGCCAACTCCAGACATTTGCCATGATAATAAAGTGTCTGCTGAAAGAGCCGCTCTATACCTGTACATTTCAGCCGGACGATAGAAATCATTTTGCATATCATCCTCACGGGTCCATTGTACCTGTACAGGACTTTTGGCGGCAGCAGAAATCAACGCCGCTTCCACACCGTTATCAGTCATCAACTTCCGGCCAAAGCCTCCGCCCTGGCGGGGTGTATTAATGGTGATGTTTTGCTCGGGGATGCCCAATTGCTTAGATACATCAGATTTCACCTGGGCAGGCACCTGGGTGGGGCCATACAGTTCTACCTTTCCATCCCGTACATCTGCAAAAAAATTAAGCGGTTCCATTTGGCCATGGGAGAGCGCAGGCAATTCATATATTACATCAAGCAGCTTGCTGGCATTTTGTTTCACCGCCTCCACATCGCCATCATTCCTCGCAGCGGATGGCGCCCCTTTTTCAAGCATCGTCTTAAAGGAAGCAAAGTGTTCTGCGGTATTTTCCAGTTTTTCGGTTGCGTTCCATTGAATTACCAATGCATCCCGACCTTTTTTTGCGGCCCAGGTGGAGCTGGCAAGTACGGCCACTGAATTTTTAAGCTTAACGACTTTTTTAACACCATTCACTTTGAGCGCCGCCGTATCATCTACTGTACCCAATGTTTTTCCGTAGGCCGGTGGCCGGGCTACCATTGCAAACAACATTCCTTCCCTTCTTGTATCGATGCCAAAAAGCGGCTGACCTGTTGCTATCTTGTGCGCATCCACATCATTGATGCGGGTACCAATGTATTTAAAGTCTTTAGGGTCTTTTAATGCTGGCTTAGCGGGTATCTCCAGCGTGGCAGCTTTTGACACCAATGCACCGTAACCGAGTTTTCTACCGCTGGCTTTATGAATTACTTCCCCGTTTTCGGCAGTACAGTCGGCAACCGGAACGTTCCAGGTTTGTGCGGCAGCAGAGATCAACATTTCCCTGGCTGTTGCTCCTGCGGTGCGTAAATCATTGAATCTACCTCTTACAGAACCACTTCCACCGGCAGCCTGTCTGCCGTATTTGCTATCCACCGGCGCAAACTCCACCTGGATTTTTTTCCAGTCCACACTGAGTTCTTCTGCAACAATAATGGGAAGAGAAGTCTTTACCCCCTGGCCAATCTCGGGGTTGGGTGCCATTAACACGATACTGCCATCCGTGTTGATCCTGATATACCCGTTGGGGGTAAAAGCAGTCTCGTCTACAGGATTGGCCATTACCCCGTTAAGGAAAGAAAAGCTGAGCAGCATACCACCGCCGGAAAGCGCTGATACTTTAAGGAAATGCCTCCTGGATAAATTTGGCTTCATGCTTTCTATTTTGCGTTAATTTGTTCAGCAGCTAGGTGAATTGCTTTACGGATGCGCAGGTAGGTACCACAGCGGCATATATTGCCCGCCATGGCATCGTCTATATCCTGATCGGTAGGCCTTGGATTTTCCTTCAGCAGTACTGCGGCCGACATAATCTGCCCGGCCTGGCAATAGCCACATTGGGCAACATCCAGTTCTTCCCATGCTTTTTGAAGTGGGTGATTGCCAGACACACTAAGACCTTCAATGGTAACAATCTTTTTGTTGCCTACTGCAGATACCGGTAATACACAGGAACGAAGCGCATTGCCATCCAGGTGAATGGTACAGGCCCCGCACTGCGCTACCCCGCAGCCAAATTTTGGCCCTAATATATTCAGGTGGTCGCGGAGTATCCATAATACCGGCGTGTCCGCGTCTGCTTCCACCGTCATCATTTTGTTATTGACAGAAATGGTGTATTTCGGCATAATGATTCAACATTTTTTTGCAAGGAAATTTACTGTCCGCTGGAAAGTCTTCCTCCTAAAATTAGCGTATTATTGGCAGCCGCTGTTAAGTAATTCAAACCATTTCTTAATAAATTCAAACAATGTTTGGCCTGGCTGAGAACACCCAGACATAGCTGCAATCAGGGTCTTTTGTGATCAACCGGTTCATCGCTCCTTTTAACCTGGTTAAACGAAAATTCATTCACAACATACGGTACCAAAACGCGTTGCCAGCCACTGGTTCGGGAATTATAGCGTTGGGATAAACTGAAGGAAAGATTAAAAAGTCTTTCCTTTTATTGATAGCCATCAAAGCCCGTGAAATACATGGTTGTAAACGAAATCAATCTGTAAGCTTTACAAATTCACACAGCGTACTGAAGATATCTGAACAACTGGTAACGTTTTTCGTTTTTATGGGTTCAGCATGCCCTTGAATGCGCAGCCGTTGGAAGAGGCGGGCAGTTTTTATGAACACTTTTTAATCCTGAAGAGCGGTTTGTTGCTGTGCATTTAAATTTGAAGAAAATACAATTGCAGCCAGACCATCCTGGTATAAAATGTATTACCCGTAAACGGACCAAAATAGACCAGCTGGCATTGCTGTGGCTTCATTATTATTACTACTTTACATGCGGCAAATACAGGCACCTGATACAATAACTGCCGCGGCGGTGGCAGGGGTTTATTGAGCCTGGTATAAGCGTCAAAAACAATTACATGTGTACAAGGTTATTCCTGCCCGGGCTTCTGGTGCTGTTTGCTTTTTGTTGTATGAGTTTAACTGTAGTGGCACAGGATACAGGTAAAGTCACAGGCGCTGTGTTTGAAAACAACACTCCCCTGGAATTTGTAACCGTGGCTGTATACAGGCTGCCCGATACCCTAAGGGCTGTTTATCACAGCAGCACAGACAGCGTGGGTGTATTTGCAATAACGCCCGTGGAGCCCGGCGATTACCTGGTAAAATTCAGTGCTATAGGTTACAAAATAACTACTCAAAAAATAGCATTAACAACACTGAATGCACAAATCAAATTAAATACGGTTCAAATGACCCGCGATGAAGGGTATCTTACTACCATAACCGTTACTGCCCGAAAAAAACCAATTGAGAAAACAAGCGAAGGATTTATTGTAAATGCGGCAGCCAATATCACCGCAACCGGCGGCACCGCCACAGATATTCTTAAAAACACCCCCACTGTTTCAGTAGACGCAGAAGGTGCTATTACATTGAGGGGTAAAACACCGCTGATTTTAGTCAACGGCAGAAGCTCCAGTTTAAGTAACCCCGACCAGATACCGGCCAGTAGTATTGAAAGCATAGAAATCATCAACAGCGCCACTGCCAGGTATGATGCCAACGCGGAGAGCGGTATCATCAATATTATATTGAAAAAAAACAAACAGAACGGCACCAATGGTGCGCTGGCTGCAGGTGCAGGCTTAGGCAGCCGCGGACGGGTAAACAGTTCATTACTCGTAAACCATAAAACAAAATGGTGGAACCTGGGCCTGGGGTATGATAACCGCTTTGCCGGCAGAACCAGGCAAATCAACGGCAGCCGTACCAACTTTTATTTGCCAGACGAGTACCTGCTCAACCAAAACAGGCAGGATAAAAGATTAGAACAGTTACAAAACCTGAAATTCAATGCAGATTTTTCACCCAACGCCAGGAATACATTTTCATTTGAAGCCATTGGCAATATGGAAGGCCAGGACAACAATGAAAGTTTAAACAGTGCCCTGTATAAGCAGAACACCGATCTCAATTCAAATACCAACCGGCATTCCATTGAACTGGCCCGCTCCAAAGTAGCAGAATTTGCATTTGACTACCACAAAAAATTTGATGATCAAAGAAAGGCGTTAACGGTAAACCTGGCCAGCTCAATAAACAGCGATCGTGAAAACACCAATATTACTTCCCAGTCACTTGATAAAAGCAATATTACCACGGGTAACCCCTGGTACCAGCGAACCCACAACTATGAAAACGCCTATGTATCCAGTGCCCAATTGGATTATGCATTGCCTCTTTCAAAAAAAGGCCTCATAGAAACAGGCTACAAAGGGGTTTACAGAACCATCAATGCCGATTTTGAAACTGCGGATTTGCTGAACAATACCTATGTAATTAATACAGGTGCCAGTAATGTGTTCAATTTCAACGAGCAGGTGCATGCCGCTTACCTGCAATACAGTGCAGGGTTTGGTAAACCCGGCAATGATAACTGGAAGCTGAATGCCGGTGTGAGAACAGAACAGGTGTTGAATGATGGCCATACAAAAGATAACAGCACAAAATTTACCAATCATTATCTCAAATTATTTCCAACGGCCAGCCTTGCGTATTATACCAGTGCGGAGGAATACTGGAAACTGGGTTATGGAAAAAGAATCAATCGCCCGGGTTTGGGGCAGCTCAATCCTTTTACAGATATCACCGACTCCCTGAACCCACACAGCGGAAACCCAAATTTAAAACCAGAAATAATTCATGCATTTGAATTGGGTTATAATAAAGACTGGAACAAATATGCCATTTCAGCCAATCTTTTTTACAGGTATTCGCTGAACAGCATCCGGCAGTATTCGCAGTTACAATCCAACGGTGCCAGTCTTAGCTTTCCCATTAATATAGGCAATGCTACCACCTACGGCATTGAAAATGTGTTTAGCGCAAAACCCTCCAGCTGGTACGACTTTAATGCCAGTATCTCCCTGTTTGAACAAAAACTGAACGGCGAAAACGTTTCCAGCGATGCCGCTCCATCTGCTTTTGGCTGGTACGCCAAGCTGATCAATAATATTGTACCCTGGCACGATGCCAAACTGCAGCTAACAGGCAATTATAATTCCGCGCTGCCCACACCACAGGGTAAACGCATTGCCCAATACTTTGCAGATCTCGGGTTCCAGCAGAAATTAGGCAAAAGCAATGCCCGCCTGGGGTTAACCGTTACCGACATCTTTAATACTTTCAAAAGCGGCTATATCAACACTACGGCAGATTTTTCAAATTACCGGTATGGCAAGGCAGACACCAGGGCTTTCATCATCACATTTGCTTATTTTTTTAAATCTGCTTTCAAAGAGAAATTATTAGAAAACAAGTTTTCAAGAGATTATTAAATTAATATATCCCGGAACAGCTCATAAATCAATTGGTTAAAAGCCGCCCCGGATAAAACAGTAAAGGCCAGTCTGCTCCTTTGCCATACAAACCCCTATTGACTCAAAATTCATTGAACCGGGCTATGGTAAAGCATTTCACTGTACAGAAATAATTTTCCCCGGGCAACACTTTGTGAAACCTTTTACACTGCGCATTAAAAATTCGCTTCCATTCTTTAATGATGCCGGGCCATATTATTTGCAGCAGAGAAAATTTGATGGCATAAATTGTAGCCAGGAAATAGTGTGCAATTAATTCAATCTTCATACAACTAAAGCCTGACCAACGATGAAATATAATTTGCTTGTGATCATTCTTTTCATTTGCGTTATGAATGTAAAAGGACAGCTTACACCTGCTGATGAGAATGTGATCATTCATTCAGAAAAGGCCGCCACCCGGGTAGACACAGAAAATGGGGCATTACAGGTAAAT
>JANPGT010000020.1:0-8298 GCA_031424135.1 Chitinophagaceae bacterium | reverse complement strand
ATTTCATCAGGTCTTCCTGCTCGTACTGTACCAGTTCGCTTAATGAATTGATTTTAGCAGCTTTCAAGCAATTGAAAGCACGTACAGAAAGATCCAGGTCTTCCAGCGGCGTTTTCAATACTTTACGCAGCTGCAGTGTTTGTTCGTCAACCAGGTCTTCCTTATTCTCTTACTTGTTATCAAAGGTGATATTATCATCTGTGATAATCATCAGGTGCTGAATCAGGATCCTTGAAGCCTGCTTAACTGCTTCTTCGGGGTGAATGGTACCATCTGTAGAAACTTCCATAATCAGTTTCTCGTAGTCAGTACGCTGTTCCACACGCGTATTTTCAATCGTGTATTTTACGTTCTTGATGGGTGTGTAGATAGAGTCAATAGCAATATAACCCAGGGGGGCTTCTTTTGCTTTATTGTCTTCTGCGGGTACATAGCCACGGCCTTTGCCAATGGTCAGCTCTATGTCCAGTTTAGAAGAAGAATCCATGGTGCAAATCAGCAGTTCCGGGTTCATGATCTGGAAACTCTGGGTGTTTTCCTGGATCATACCTGCGGTAAATTCTGTTCTGCCTTTTATGTGCAGTGTTATCTTTTCATTTGATACATCATGATCCACCGTCTTCTTGAAACGAACCTGCTTCAGATTAAGGATGATTTCTGTAACATCTTCTGTTACACCTTTAATAGTTGCAAATTCATGTTCCACCCCTTCAATCCTGATACCCACAATCGCATATCCTTCCAGTGAGCTTAATAACACCCTGCGCAAAGCGTTACCAACGGTTACAGCGTAACCAGGCTCTAGCGGACGGAACTCAAATTGAGCTTCAAAATCATTTGCTTTCTGCAATACAATTTTGTCAGGTTTCTGAAAATTTAAAATTGCCATATTTGAAATTTCAAGTTTTTAATTTGTTAACCAGCAGTTGGAATTAATTCAACATCGTTGTGTCACTCCCTTGTGCCGCAAACCGCTGTTCAGCTATGCCGCGGCCAGCAGTGTCACCACTTATTTAGAATACAATTCCACGATTAGCTGTTCCTTGATGTTTTCAGGTACGCTTTCACGTTCAGGGTATGCTATAAAAGTGCCTTCCATAGTTGTTTCGTTCCAATCGATCCAGCTAAACTTAGGGTTCTTTCCTTTCACCTGGCTGGTAACGCCGGTTAAGCCCTGTGTTTTCTCTTTCAGACCTACCACATCGCCGGCTTTCAGCTGGAAAGAAGGTGTGTTAACCACATCTCCGTTTACAGTAATGTGCTTATGGCTTACCAGCTGGCGGGCAGCGGGGCGTGAAGGCGCAATGCCTAAACGGAATACGGTATTGTCCAGACGGGCTTCCAGTAATTTAATCAGGTTCTCACCGGTAACACCTTTGCGGCGGACTGCTTCTTCAAAAGTTTTGCGGAATTGTTTTTCCAGTACACCATAAGTATACTTGGCTTTTTGTTTCTCACGCAGCTGCAGTGCGTATTCGCCCATGGTCTTGCGCTTGCGCTTTTCGCCATGCTGACCGGGAGGGTTGCTGTTTTTATTCAGCCATTTACCATTGCCCAGGATGGGCTCTCCAAAAATGCGGGAAATCTTGGTCTTTGGACCAGTGTAACGTGCCATAATTGTTTGTTTGATTTTTTAATGACGGTACACAATCTTTAAAAATCTAAAATGAATTGTGCACCCTTTTTTATTAAATACAATTGCTGATTTAGTGATTTTTTGATTTGGGAATGGAACATCCCGCAATCACACAATCGCAAAATCAGCAATTTCGGTTATACTCTTCTCTTCTTGGGCGGACGGCAACCATTGTGTGGTAAAGGCGTGACGTCTTTTATCTGTACGATTTCGATGCCGGATTGTGCCAGTGCCCTGATAGCGCCTTCACGACCGGAACCGGGTCCTTTTACGTATACATCAACCCTTTTCAAACCTGCATCCATAGCAGTTTTGGCGGCATCAGAAGAAGCCATCTGGGCAGCGTAAGGGGTATTCTTTTTAGAACCCCTGAAACCCATTTTACCAGCGGAAGACCAGGAAATAATCTGGCCCTGTTTGTTGGTTAAACTTACAATAAGATTGTTGAAACTTGCTGAGATGTGTGCATCGCCGTAAGCGTCTACTTTCACTACCCTTTTCTTGGTAGGCTGTTTTGCGCTGGCCTGCTGTTGTGCTTTTGCCATAATTACTGAAGGTACTCTTTAATGTTTATTATAATTCCGTGCAATATTGCCCGGAACCCAAACCAATCCTGCCCCTGCACCCGGTATCCGTAACTGGTTTGGTGAATTATTGGTGCATATAATACAGTTTATAGTTCCCAGTTTGTGGTTTTTAGTTCCTTTGCGTCGAAAACTAAAAACTATAAACCAGGAACTAAGAACTATTTCTTAGCTACTTTCTTCTTACCGGCAACGGTCTTACGTTTTCCTTTACGTGTGCGGCTGTTGGTACGGGTACGCTGTCCGCGGACTGGCAAACCTTTACGATGACGCAAACCACGGTAGCAGGCAATATCCAGCAAACGTTTGATGCTCATCTGCACCTCAGAACGCAACTGTCCTTCTACTTTAAACTCATTGGTAATGATATTACGGATGGCAGCAAGCTCATCATCATTCCACTGGTTTACTTTCTTGTTTACATCAATAGCAGCTTTGCCCAATATATATTTGGCAGTAGAGAGGCCTATTCCGAAAATATAGGTTAACCCTATTTCTCCTCTCTTTGTTTTTGGTAAGTCAACACCGGCAATACGAGCCATATTTATTGTTTGATTTTTTGAATTACTGAATTACCAGCTTCGGGCAATGAGCTTCGGGCTTCGAGCAAAACGCTCACAGCTCACAGCCAATGGCCCACAGCTGTTTTTACCCTTGTCTTTGTTTAAAGCGGGGATTCTTTTTGTTGATAACATATAACTTACCTTTTCTCCTCACAATCTTGCAATCAACACTGCGTTTTTTAATGGATGCCCTTACTTTCATGTTGTTTAGCTTTTAGCTTCCAGCCTTCCGCTGTCAGCAATTTTGACTTATTGTTACTCCCGGCTAACAGCTAAGAAGCTATCAGCTAACGGCTTTATTTATACCTGAATATAATCCTGCCCCTGCTCAAATCATACGGACTCATTTCCACGCCTACTTTATCGCCAGGCAGAATACGTATGTAGTTCATTCTCATCTTACCAGAAATGGTGGCCAATATCTCGTGACCATTCTCCAGTTTCACTTTGAACATAGCGTTGCTAAGTGCTTCTATAATAACGCCGTCTTGTTTAATAAGTGCCTGTTTTGCCATATTTTTTGGGTGTGCAAAGATAGGAGAACATGGCGGAATAAAGAAAAAAATGGGGAAATTTTCCACATTTTTGTGGAAAACTGCCCCATTAATCCTATCTGGAGGAGAATTTAGCGCTTAATCTTCGTTCAATTCCACTTTTGTCATCTGGTAGTAATGATTTTGCAGTTCGTGCACCGCCAGCGGCTGGGTAATATGCCTCCGGTCTTCGCGGTACCAGATCTCCAAATCGGAAAATCCCTTCTCTTTTGACAATAATATCCGGAAAGCCCCCTTCAGGTATTTGATGGTACCATTGCTTTCCTGTTTTTCAAAATGCAGCTTTTGCAGCTGCCCGTCGTCCAGTAAAATGGGATGCAGGTGTTCGGGTGTAAACCAGAATTGTTGCACCTCTGTTTCCACACACACCTCTTTGTCCTCCCGGTTCAGGTCTTTCACAATGCCTTCCCACTGCTTGTCTTCGTAATCGGCTAATACAATATCGCCTGGTTTCAATTCAGAAAATTTGATCATATGGCAAAAATTTTAGTTCCTGAATTTACGAAAACCTACCAGAACAAAAAAAGAAAACCCCCTGTCCCCCTGAAGGGGGAACCCAGGTTCAACTACACCACTATATAAGGGATCCATTTAATCAAATGACAACAGGTGATAAGGGCCCTGCAATTAGTTAAAAACAGTACCAAAAGCCGACCGGGTGATTAAATAAGTACTTTACCATTCGCCTTTAGTAGTTAGGGGTGTCGCCCCAGCTCATGGTATACCCCGGATTTTCTATTTCCAGCGCCTCCTTTGTAAGCTGCAGGGGGTGAAAAGTATCTACCATTACCGCCAGTTCCCGGGTTTCCTTTGCGCCGATGCTTTTCAAAACCGTGCCGGGGTGCGGACCGTGCGGAATGCCGCCCGGATGCAGGGTTATCATGCCCCGGGTCACGTTTTTCCGGCTCATAAAGTCGCCATCCACATAATATATCATTTCGTCGCTGTCTATATTACTATGATTATATGGCGCGGGAATAGCCTGGGGATGGTAATCAAACAGTCGGGGCACAAAGGAACAAACCACATAATTATTGCCCTCAAAGGTCTGGTGCACCGGGGGTGGCTGGTGTACCCGGCCGGTAATGGGTTCAAAATCGTGGATGCTGAAGGCAAAGGGATAGCAGCAGCCGTCCCATCCCACCACATCAAATGGGTGATGGCCGTAATGGATGCCGTATACCCTGCCCTGTTTTTTGGTCTTCACCAGGAAATCGCCCTTTTCATCAATTGTCTGCAGCTGCACCGGCGGCCGTATATCCCGTTCACAATACGGCGAATGCTCCAGCAACTGGCCGTTTTTGCTGGTATATTTTTTTGGGAACCGGATGGGACTGAAAGATTCTACTATCAAAAGGCGGTTAGCCTGACTGTCAAAAATAACCTGGTAAATGGTGCCCCTCGGAATCAACAGGTAATCGCCATAGCCAAATGCCAGGCTGCCGTACATGGTATTCAGGCGACCGCTGCCTTCATGCACAAAAATCATTTCGTCTGCATCCGCGTTTTTGTAAAAGTATTGCTGCATGCCCTGCTGCGGAGCGGCCAACACAATATGGCAGTCTTTGTTTACCAGCACCGCTTTGCGGCTCTCAAGAAAATCAGCGGCAGGTGCTATGCTGAAACCATTGAAGCTGCGGTGCTGCAGCATCTTCTCTTCAGCAATAGACGGCATGGCATCATAAGGCGCATCTGTCTGAATAATTTCCGTAGGCGGGTGACAATGATACAGCAACGAATAATCGCCCGAAAAACCTTCTGTGGAAAAAAGTTGTTCAGAATACAGTTCGCCATCAGGCTTTCTGAACTGGGTATGGCGCTTGTGCGGAATGGAACCGAGTTGGTGGTAATAAGGCATGTCGTTGAATGTGGAAATGTGGAAAATGTGGAAATTGAAAATAGAGGAATACTTTATTTACAACCAGATTCGGTTGCTACTACCAGGAAGTAATACTTCCACCCTCTTTTATCGACCCAGTAGATAAAATTTCTGTAGAAAAGCATAGGCTCAATCGTTGCTATAAAGCTACTAAATACTATCTTAACGGCTTTTTAAAACTTATCCAAATGCAGTTGCACACCGCCGGCTTACTGGCTGTTAAAGACAAAAAATTATTGCTGGCGTTCAGCAATAACAAAAAGTGTTTTTACCTGCCGGGAGGAAAGGTGGACGCTGCCGAAACAGCCATCCAGGCTTTGTGCAGGGAAATTGAAGAAGAACTGAATACACGGATCACCGGAAAAGATCTGCAGTTCTATACCCATATTTCTGCACCTGCCTACGGAGAAACGCCCGGTGTTATTATGGAACAGGATTGCTTTTTACTCTCCAGCGAAATTGAACCAAAGGCCGGAGCAGAAATCGGCGCTTTGCAATATTTTTCACTGCGCGAATACCAGCAACAGTCAAAACAGGCACCCGGCGCAGTAATGATACTGCAACTGCTTACTGAGGCAGGGTTGTTAGACGTATGAACAAACCGCCTGAATAGTATGGATACCCTATATTAGCTACTTTATATTTTTGTATGACACGCATTGGGTTGATATCAGATACGCACGGCTACTTGGACGATAATGTCTTTACACATTTTAAAAACTGTGATGAAATCTGGCACGCGGGTGATTTTGGTGACGCTGCCCTGGCTACCCGGCTTGCTGCTGAGAGTGGTCTGCCTCTTAAAGGCGTGTATGGCAATATAGACGGCAATGATATCAGGAGCGTTTTTCCTGAGCAATTGGTTTTTATGTGCGAGGAGGTAAAAGTAATGATGCGGCATATTGGCGGCGCACCCCCAAAATACAACCCCGAAACAAAAACAGCACTGCTGCTGCAGCAACCCCAGCTCTTCATCAGCGGTCACTCACATATTTTAAAAGTGATGTTTGATCAAAATATTCACTGCCTGCACATGAACCCTGGCGCTGCAGGTAAACATGGCTGGCATAAAATGAGAACCATTATCCGCTTTGTGATTGACGGCAAAAACATGAAAGACTGCGAGGTGATTGAATTGGGCAAACGATGAGCTTATTCAGCACCTGCATACAGGACGCTCAATCTGCCCCTGAGGCCTTCACTGACGTCTACCGTATCCAGCACGGCCTGTTTTGCAAATTCCATGAAATCATCTGAGTGATTTTGCTTCTTCCCCGTCTTCAGGTTTATGCAGGTAAATTTTGACCACATCACTGCTTTGGCTGACTGCCTGTTTTCATCCTGCATCAGCATTTCTACCAGCAGGTGCGCCTCGCCCAATTCTATGATGGCAGACCGGATGGCTATCTTTTCGTTATACAGGGCCGGCCGCATATAATATATTTCATGATTGGCCACCACCCATCCCATGCCCTTTTTGGCAAATTCAGCCAGGTCCATCTGGTAATATTCCCGCAGGTGATCTTCCCTTGCATTCAGGAAATAATCAATATAACGGGCATTGTTCAGGTGGCTGAAAGGATCGCAATCGCCAAAACGCACCGTATAAAAAGAATGCAGTATTTTTTCCATCTTGTATTAATTTAGTAATGCAAACTTAGGGTATGGAGTATACTCTGCGGTTATCATTCAACCCCAACTTTATTTTATGCTGATAGGCGAACTTTCAAAGAAAACTGGCTTTAGCCGTGACACGATACGGTATTACGAAAAACTGGGATTGATTTCACCACCCCGGCGGGCAGGCATTTTCAATAACTATAAAAACTATACTATCCCGGTGCTGAAAAGATTGCTGGCCATCCGCCAAATCAAGGAATATGGCTTCACTTTAAAAGAAACGCAGGCCATGCTGGTATTATTTGAAGAGGGTGTGCTGGAGCACGAAAGGGGTAACCGGTATATTCAACGAAAAATAGCAGTGATTGATCATAAAATCAGGGAGCTGGAAGCGGTAAAAGAAAAGCTGCAGGGGATTATCCGGCTCGGCAATAGCAAAGGACACTGTGCCATCGGAAAAATTCTTAGCGATATGGCGGACGAATGATACATACAGGCAGGGGCATTAAATGTATAAATCCCGGTCTTACCTTCGGTACCGACCAGGATTTATACACTCCGTTTTTTTTTGTTCTCTTAGCCTAGTGCATGCCCGGAAAAATCGGCCTGCCCACTATCTCACGGAAAGGCCAGGGAACGGTGATAAGTATTACCAGCAGGGCAATGGTAAAATACCAGAATGCTTTTTTGTATTTAGTTTCGTCGCTTACTGATTTCTTGGCTATACCGTGTCCCAGCGTAATTAATATAATGGCAATAATCATCCCGGTTGGATGCTCTACCCAGAAAAAACGAAAGAACTTATCCTTCATAACACTGGTTCCCTCAGGCAGACTGGTAACAAACATACCATATCTTCCAAAAAGCCATTGATACAGGCCCAGCAACAGCGTAATATGCGCCGAAATCATGGTAAATAACCAAATCTTTTTATCACCCGGGTTGAATACTTTTTTTTGCTGCCAGCCGGTATAGCTTTTAATAATCGAAAATACCAGCAGGATTAAAATTACCCAGCGCAAAAAATTATGAAGGTGAACAAGGCCTGTCTGCATAGTGATGTATTTGAAGCAAATCTAAAATCGGAATTGGTAACGGCGAAATCTTATTCTACCCAGTCGGCAATAAAAACATTGGTATCCCTTGTGCCACCATTGTTGCGGTTGCTGCAGAAAACTATCTTCTTACCATCCGGACTGAACATGGGGAAGGCATCAAAGCCTTTATCGCGGCTGATCTTCTGAAGATTGCTGCCATCTTCATTAATGGTGTACAGGTTAAAGGGGAAGCCACGCTTATATTCCTGGTTGGAAGCAAAAATAATCCGCTTGCTGTCGGGCATATAGGCCGGCGCCCAGTTGGCCTGCCCAAAAGAAGTAACCTGGTGTGCGTTGCTGCCATCTGCATTGGCTACCCATATTTCCATATTGGTAGGTGCCACCAGGTCTTCTGCTAAAAATGC
>JANPGT010000019.1:0-3931 GCA_031424135.1 Chitinophagaceae bacterium | reverse complement strand
AAGGAATCATACTTGCCGGCGGCTCGGGTACCCGTTTACATCCCATTACTTACGCTATCAGTAAGCAGATTATGCCTGTGTATGACAAGCCAATGATATATTACCCGCTGTCTACTCTTATGCTGGCAGGCATCCGGGATATTCTTATTATTTCCACGCCGCACGATCTGCCTTTGTTTAAAAAACTCTTTGGAGACGGCAAATCACTGGGTCTTAACTTCTCCTATGCAGAGCAGCCCCTGCCCAACGGACTGGCACAGGCATTTGTAATTGGGGCAGACTTTATTGGCCAGGATTCCGTAGCCCTGGTATTGGGCGATAATATCTTTTATGGCGCCGGCCTGGGCAAAATGCTGGAAGCCAATACGAAACCCGATGGTGGCATTGTGTATGCCTACCATGTAAGCGACCCTGAACGTTATGGCGTAGTAGAGTTTGACAAACAAATGAAGGCTATTTCCATTGAAGAAAAACCTGCCACCCCTAAAAGCAGTTATGCGGTGCCCGGTTTATATTTTTACGACAACGATGTAATTAAAATTGCCGCGGACCTGCAACCAAGCCCCCGCGGCGAATACGAAATAACCGACGTAAACAAGGAATACCTGCGGCAGGGCAGGCTGAAAGTGTCTATACTTGACCGTGGGACCGCCTGGCTGGACACTGGCACCTTTGACTCCCTGATGCAGGCCTCGATGTTTGTGCAGGTAATTGAGCAAAGACAAGGCATTAAAATAGCCTGTATTGAGGAAATCGCTTACCGCAAGGGCTTTATCTCCAAAGAGCAGCTCCTGGCATTGGCACAACCCCTGCTTAAAAGCGGTTACGGGCAGTACCTGGTGAACCTCGACTAAACCCATAGCAATGGAACGCAGATTGTGAGGATGGTTATGATTTTTTGCGTTCACAGTACCAGATAGTACTGAACAATCAGCCCGGCGGGCAGAAGAAATCATGCCTTGTCCTGAAAATCATAAAAATCCCCGCCCGACTGAATTCTTTCGCGCTGGCGTTCGGGCAGGTGCGTTCCATCTTCCGCAAAACAGCATTGAGCAATCAGCCCGGGAACCAGTAGAAATCATGCCTTGTCCTGAAAATCATAAAAATCTGCGTTCCATCTTCCGCAAACCGGTTAATTTGGAAAAAGCCTAAATTGTTTACATCTTGCAGTTTCAATAACTAAATGATGAAAAAAATACTTGTTACTGGCGGATGCGGCTACATAGGCTCGCACACCGTGGTTGATTTGATAGAAAATGGCTTCGACGTCATTTCCGTTGATAACAATTCAAGATCGTCTTCCAGGATCCTGGAAGGCGTAGAGAAAATAACAGGTAAAAAAGTAAAAAACTATAAAGTAGACCTGTGCAATTATGACGATACCTTCGCCATCTTCCAGGAAAACGATGATATTGCCGGCATCATCCATTTTGCGGCCTACAAGGCAGTGGGCGAATCGGTAGAAGAGCCGTTGATGTACTTTGAGAACAACGTGGTATCGCTGATTAACCTGCTGAAATGCGTGCACGAATTCAAGATTCCCTATTTTGTTTTCTCTTCATCCTGCACCGTATATGGCAACCCGGATGTGATTCCCGTAACAGAAAAAACACCGCCCAAACCCGCCGAATCACCTTATGGCTATACCAAACAAATGGGCGAACAAATCATCAATGAATTTTCCAAGGTAAACGCGGTGCAGTCTATACTGCTGCGGTATTTTAACCCGGTAGGTGCCCACCCCACCATTCAGATTGGCGAACTGCCCATTGGCAAACCCGCCAACCTGGTACCCGCCATTACCCAGACAGCCGTAGGCAAACTGCCCCAGATGAAGGTGTTTGGAGACGACTACCCTACCCGCGACGGCTCCTGCATACGTGACTATATACATGTTTCTGATATCGCCCATGCCCATACGCTTTCTTTGCAGTACCTGATAGAAGGAAAATCTGATAAAAGCTGCGAAGTATTTAACCTGGGGTCCGGTGACGGCACTACCGTGCTGGAAGCCATCAATACTTTTGAAAAAGTGAGCGGCGTAAAACTGAACTATGTAATTGCTCCCCGCCGCCCGGGCGATGTGGTAGCCATCTATGCCAATAATGAACTGGCCGTTACCCAACTGGGCTGGCAGGTAAAGTATTCACTGGAAGATATGATGCTGACCGCCTGGAAATGGGAACAGCGCCTGAAAACAGATGCCAAGCTGTACAGCAAACAGAACGCGGGGCTGAACTAATAACGGCATTTACACACCCGCCTATTGCTGATTTTGGGATTTTGAGATTTTGGTATCTGCCAAATCCCTAAATCTCAAAATCACGCAATTCTAAAATGCCTCAATCAACAATTTCTTCTTTACTTTGCGGCATCAAATAATATCAGTACAATGGCATTAAAAGACATTACGCCTACCGGGCAAAAAGATACACGCAGTGGTTTTGGAGACGGAATAGCAGAAGCTGCAAGAACCAATCCCAATATTGTAGCGCTTACAGCAGATTTGCTGGGCTCTATGAAGCTGAACCAGTTTATCAAAGAATTCCCCGAAAGGTTTATACAGTGCGGTATTGCCGAAGCCAATATGATTAGTATGGCAGCCGGCTTAACCATCGGTGGAAAAATTCCCTATACCACCACTTTTGCCAATTTTTCTACCGGCCGTGTGTACGACCAGATACGCCAATCAGTAGCTTATTCCGGCAAAAACGTAAAAATATGTGCTTCGCACGCCGGGCTTACCCTGGGCGAAGACGGCGCCACCCACCAGATTCTGGAAGATATCGGCCTCATGAAAATGCTGCCTGGCATGACGGTAATTGTGCCCTGCGACTATGCACAAACCAAGGCCGCTACCAAGGCCATCGCCGATTACGAAGGCCCCGTTTACCTGCGTTTTGGCAGACCGGTTTGGCCCATATTTACCGCAGACCTGCCTTTTGAAATTGGTAAGGCACAGGTTTTTTCTGAAGGAACCGATGTGAGCATTTTCGCCTGTGGACACATGGTCTGGAAAGCCATTGAGGCCGGCATTGCACTGCAGGAAAAAGGCATCAGCGTAGAAGTCATTAATATTCATACTATTAAGCCGCTGGATACCGAAGCCATCATAAAATCTATTACCAAAACAAAATGCGCGGTAACCGTAGAAGAACATAATATCATTGGAGGCCTGGGCGACAGCATTGCACAGGTAGCTGCTAAAAACCTGCCCATTCCTATTGAATATGTAGGCACCAACGATACTTTTGGCGAAAGCGGCACTCCTACTCAATTGCTTGAAAAATACGGACTTACAGCACCGCACATCATTGCCGCGGCTGAGAAAGTAATAGCAAGGAAGAAAGGATAAACATAATTACAACGTATTCAGAAGCCCTGGCCTTTTGCCGGGGCTTTTGCATCGGGTAATAGGATACCAAACCCTTTAATACAGGATGTTAGGAAGTCTTTGAATTTTCCCGGCAGCTATTGGCCGTAAGTGGAATCTGCATACTGCTCTCATTTTTAGTCATTTGCATTTTTTCTTAGCGACTTCCATCAATAGTTTTTGACTTTCACCTGAGAATGATGGTCGTCATCCTTAAGTTGACGGTCATCATTCTTAAGTTCATGGTCATCATTCTTAAGTTTATGGTCGTCATCCTGAAGTTGATGGTCATCATCCTGAAGTTTTTTTACTTCTGCCAGAAGTTGACTGACCCGTTTTTGACCTATTATTATTGAGTTCTGCGGGATGATTATGGCCCACCAATTGCCCTTAATAACAATCACTTGACTAATATTTTTACTGTTTGTACGTTTAAACCCTTACCGGATATCCGGGTCTAAAACAATATTGCTACACTAAATTGCTAACCTATGGCGGTTGTTATGCAGGATGCGGAATTGTTATTACAGTTCCGAAACCCTTCTACAAAGGAAAAAG
>JANPGT010000018.1:0-1927 GCA_031424135.1 Chitinophagaceae bacterium | reverse complement strand
TGACGATAAAAATAAAGTGCTCACCCTGTTAACTCCCGCCGGTAATGCAGTAGTGCTGAATGAGAAGGATAAAGCAGTCAGCCTGCAGGATCAAAACGGCAACAGTATTTTTATGAACCCAGGCGGTATCAGTATGAAGAGCAGTAAGGATATTCATATTGAAGCAGCAAAATCACTTACGCTAAAGGCGCAGCAGGGAGTGTCTATTGAAGCTGCAGGGGGAGACATTAGCCTAAAGGGGATGAACATAAAAGAAACCGCCAGTGTAGCCTACACACTCGAAGGTGGACAAACCGCCAACATCAGCAGTGCAGCGCAGCTGGCACTGAACAGCGGAATGATAATGATAAACTAAAACCTATGCCTGCAGCAGCACGGTTAACAGATTTTCATGAATGCCCCATGCTTGGTCCGGGGGTAGTTCCGCATGTGGGAGGCCCCATTGTTGGACCGGGTGCGCCCAATGTATTGATTGGCAATTTGCCAGCCGCCCGCGTGGGCGATGGGCTGGTATGTGTTGGTCAGCCCGACACTATAATTAAAGGTTCTGCCACCGTGCTGATTGCCGGGCAACCAGCCGCCAGGGCGGGCGATGCCACTGCCCACGGCGGAAGAATTGTGATGGGGGCGGTGAATGTGATCATTGGCGGGTAAGGAGTAGACCAGGCATCACTGTGTATAGGGCCCGGGTTTATGCGTAGGCCTGGTAGTGCCGTTTGTTTTAAGGCAGGTAGGTCAAGCGTTTTTTATTTTTTTGTGTGATGGAAAGGCAGTGTTAAACAAAGGAGACTTTAGTGATTTGTATTCTTTGCTTTTTCTGCTACTAATTTTTTTTCTGCATTTGCCCTTAATTCTTTTAGCCAGTTGTGAAAGTCTTCCGGGGCCACAAAAGGATGGGCTTCACCTGGCTTACGTGTTTGCAGGCGGCGGGCTCTTTGAAATATTTTCCCCGGATCGGGATGGTTGGTGATACTTACCTGTATGTCTTTCATTGCCAACAGGCGATACATGCTCTGCAGGTAAACTTCAGTTTGTTTTACGCCTTCAAAGTTTAATCCTACGCCGCCCAGCATAAATGCCTTATAGGTGTCGCTACCGTCTTTTACCAGGAAAGACATAGACAGTACGCCTAAGGTATGACCCGGTGTGATGTAGAATTTTATAGTGGTACCCCCGAGTTGCAGAGAGTCGCCATCACTGATAACCAGGTCACGGGCGTCACGTGTGAGCCGGGTGTTTACATTGGCATAATCATTTTTTATTTTCCATTCAGCTATCTGCCAGTCTGTTTCTGTCATCCCAATCCGGGCGCCGGTCACTTTTTTGAGTGTATCTGCACCTTCGCAATGATCGAAATGCCCATGAGAACAGATAATGTATTTGATTTGTTTTGGATCAAACCCAAGTTCTTTTACTGACTGCAGTATGTGCGCAGGGTAATTCCTGTACAGTGCATCTATCAATATCAGGCCGTCATCCGTTTTTATTATGTAGGCACTTACCCAGTCAATACCTACATAATAAAGGTTGTCAAATATTTTAAAGGGAGGAACGGTTGTAGCATTGTCATACTGGCCATACTGGGCAGTAACCGTTGAAAATGCAACAAAAAAGCCAATTGTCAGCAGTAATATTTTTTTCATGTATGATCTGTAGATGTAAATAAGTTAGTACCGGAAAAATATTTCGAATCAGTATTAGTGACCGTTGTCAGCACTGCTCCACAATTGAAGCAGCGCCGAATTTGTATTTCTTCACAATGGGAAAGCTTTTACTGTTTAGTTTTTAGGTGATACTTTTTCCAGTTCAATTCCGAAACAACAAAGAGATTTACATACAATGTATTTTTTGCGTCAGTTTAAATAAACTGGCTGTACCTGCAATGGCTTTCCCTGTCGCCACCTGCGCAGCACCATATCCCTCCGTT
>JANPGT010000017.1:0-6481 GCA_031424135.1 Chitinophagaceae bacterium | reverse complement strand
CCTGCACTGTCCTACCTGTTTGTTCCACTACAGGATAAACTGGCGTTTATGTACAACAGTGTAGAAAGGGATGATTACGCCTTTGGAACTACGCTTTTACTGGATGCACAGGGTAACCAGCTTTCTGAAAGAGAGCTTATTGCTTGGAAATCTGACCAATCACTACTTTTTCAACAGGCCCTACAAATTGCCAAAAACGAAGTAGCCGTCCCTTATGAACGCTACCAACTGAAAGGGTTTGCTATTATCCGGTTTTAAAAACGGCGACAGCGCAATTCTTAATCTGCTCTTTAGACTGTCTCCCAGCCCCCCGCTTCTTTCAATAGCTTCTTTACTTTATGCACCCTTCCCTTGCAAAAAGCCAGCTGCGCCTTCCCCAAATTGGTCAGCCCATTGATACCCGCCAGGCCCTGCAGCATCCACTTGCGGTTGCGGCGGTTGCGGGCATACCAGTTACCGGCAGTTATTTTAGTTTGATGAAAGATATACCAGTGCGGCATTTTAATAAAATGATAGCTGTGCGGGTAAGCAGTTACGCCGGCTGCCCATGCTTCGATGGTTTGCAATTGATTGGCCGTGGCAGGATCAACAATATAGAATACCAGCCGTCCATTTTCTTTTACCGGCAAAGCTGCTGCCACATGATAGTTCCAGTGCTGTACCAGTCCGCCAATATGTTTTTTTAGATAGTCGCCACTGAACACCCAGGCTTTGTAATGGGGCAAATTCCATTGCTGCAACAAAATGGAAACGGCATCTGCGCGGGCTTCACAACCATTGTGGCTATCATTCCACTTAAACAATGCATGTACAGCGAAAAAGGCAAATAATTTTTCTGCTTCGGCCCTGCTTATCCATTTTTCGGGGTCGGTAGTATCAGTAAGTGTGAAATCAAAAAGTGTAGGCACTAATTCGGGTGTCATCCTGCTGAAGGTAGCTTTTAAAATGTAGCCCGCAGCAGTCCTTTCTTTCTCCTCCATCTTTCCAACACCTGTAATAGCTTGCACATCCTTGAACATTCACCCCGGGCCCTGGAAAAACTTTGAGCCGCAATTTGCCAACAAGCAAGAAAATTCTTCCCTCCAGATTCAGTAAAAAGCAATACATTAGACGTTGCTTACCGCTTTTATAATAGACCATCTTTCCGGGTTTCTGTGCAGTAGCCTCTCGTCTGGCTATTTTTCTTTACAAGCTGTTTATTTTTCAATTTTAAAATACCACCATGACAAATGTAGACCTGGTTAAAGAGGCATATGGCCATTTTGCCACCGGTAATGTACCAGCTGTATTGGCACTGTTTGACCCCTCCATTGAATGGCACGAATGCAAGGGCATGCCTTTTGTAAAGGGAGATGGCATTTTCACCGGTCCCGACGCGGTAGTAACAAATGTCTTCATGCACCTGCCCGGGCATTTTGATGGCTTCAATATTGCTCCTTTGGAAATCTTTGGTGCTGCTGATAAAGTTGTAATGGTAGGTTATTACCAGGGAACCAATAAAGCTACCGGTAATGCTTTTAAGGCCAATGCCACACATGTATGGACGGTTAAAGACGGTAAGCTGGCCCAGTTCTTCCAGGCAGTAGATACGGCCAGCATTAATAAATAACCACCTGCTGAAAAAAATGATTCAGCATGCGCATCTTCTTCATTCACGGTTTTGGTGAAACGCCCGCTATATTCCGTAATATATCATCTGCCATTGGCAGGGAACAGGTTTTTATTGACCTATGGGTAGAACTGGATACCGAAAATCAGGAAAACCTGAACGTTGTTCTTTTTGCAAAAAGATTGGTGGAAAAATACACTGTCAGCAGCCAGGATTTTGTAGTTGGTCATTCTCTGGGTGGCTGAATCGCCTATTTTATGAAATGGCATTGTGGATGCCGGATTGTGCAGATTGCGTCTTTTACAGATTGCAGACATCTGCTGATCCCCATCCGCTCAGGCAAAAGAATTTATTGGCTGGCGCGAAAAGGATTACTCTTCAACAGGATCGTTAACTGGCTTTCGATGCTGCCTTTCAGAAAACGGCCTTCCAGGCAGGTTCATCTTGATAATATTTACAGGTTAACCTGTGCTAATAAAGAGGCCATTGTGAAACAACTGCAATTAATGTACGAACCTGTACAGGTTATTGACGTAATGCCGGATCTGCGCATTCATGCACTGAAAGATATTATTGTAAAACCCCCTTCCGAAAGTTTTCAGACAGTGCCGGGTGACCATTATTCACTGGTGACCTATCCGGAGACCGTAATACGCCCCATTCTTGAACTGCTAAAGACGCATTGAGTGTTATTTCAATATCCCGCTTGCGCCGTCAAAGAAAAAGCCCTTGTCGGCATTGTTGCGCTCATACCCTTTGAAGGCACTCAATTCAAGTGTAGTGGTATTGCTAATCTGGTTGAAAGGAATCACGTACACATTGGTAGGTTTGGAAGGCAGCCCGCCAATACCAATTATTATGAATAAAGCCATCTGTGTATTTTGCTGGAAACGCTGGTATTGGTCCAGCTGAAACTGCTCGGCCCAGGTAAACTTATTGCGGTAATCTCTTTCCCGGAAACGGCATTCTACCGAAAAACGGCGGTGGTGGTGCTGTACCTGGTAGACCAGCTGCGGATCATTGATGGTTAAGGGATACAGTCCGGCAGATCTTTTGTCCAGCAGGCGGTACTGTGCCGGGTTGAACCTTGACTGCACAAATTTTTCGAATGCGAGGCCCCGGTCAGGGACCTCGGTGCTATTTTTGACGGGCGATACTAAAGTGGATTGTAACATGGATATTGAATTTCAGGCTATACAACGCAGCGGTTTCAAATAAATTATCCGGGGCTAAGGATAATCCTGTTAAGAGACTGATAATATCTTTCGCTATCGTTTTTTGCGATGCCGGCTAGTCGTTTACCGGCGTAAATTTAGTAGTAACCAGCTAGTGCCTGAACAGGGACTGCTGTCGTTTCTTCCAGCGCACCAACGCAACTCAGCCTGCAAACCGTTTGCGCCGGGCGTTGTTCAGTACTTAAGGACGGGATCAAAGCAGCCGGGGCAGCATCGCAAATATTTCCTAAACTTGCTGCAATATTGCACTAAATGCAATATCATCAACCAGCATGAACAGACGCGATTTACTTACACTATCCTCCAGCGCAGGACTTGCAATGTTAATACCCGATATCCTTTTTGCCACAGCAGCGCCCAACACGGCAGGGCCGTTTCGTTTTTGCCTGAACACCAGCACCATAATGGGGCAAAAACCCGGCCTGGTACATTCAATTGAAATTGCCGCCGCTGCGGGCTATGACGGGGTAGAACTCTGGGTAAGAGATATACAGGAATACCTTGAAAAAGATGGCACCGTTCAAGCCCTGGCCAAACTGCTGAATGATAAAAAGCTGCGGGTAGAAAATGCCATCAGTTTTACCGAATGGATGGTAGACGACGATGCCAAACGCGCAGCGGCCCTGGCAACACTGGAAAAAGAAATGCAGCTAATGGCGGCATTGGGTTGTAAACGAATAGCCGCGCCACCGGCAGGTGTGGCAAAAGATCAGCCGCTGGATATCTCAAAAGCAGGTAGCCGCTACCGTGATATACTGGCCCTGGGCAGAAAACATAAAGTAATGCCCCTGCTGGAATTCTGGGGCGCCTCCGGCACGGTGTATAATTTTAGCCAGGCGCTTGCCATTGCGGCCGCCGCCAATGATGCCGATGCCCGGATACTACCAGATGTATACCATCTCTTCCGCGGGGGCAGTGGATTTGAATGCCTGCACCTGGTAAATGGGAAAGTGATAGACATTATTCATATGAATGATTATCCTGCCAATAAACCTGCGGGCGAACAAACAGATGCCGACCGCGTTTATCCCGGCGATGGTGCAGCCCCTTTTAAACAAATTCTCCGCAGCTTGCAGTCGATGGGGGGTACCAAAACCCTTTCTTTAGAATTATTCAATAAAACGTATTGGGACCAGGACGCACTGCTGGTAGCCAAAACCGGTTTGCAGAAAATGAAACGTTTGGTGATTGAGGTTTTGCGGTAATCAGCGGTGAAAAAATGTTTTTTTTGGGGATTTTAACCGGGTAATTAGCAATATCAATATTATTATTAATGGCAAATAATATTGAATCGCCAGCAGACATCCTGTTATTAAGGACAATAAATTTCGCCAGTAATACCGAATTCCATCTGCCCGGGCATCATGGTGGGATTATGTAACCCTGGCATCCTATTTTATTACCATTTGCACAAAAAACAGGGAACATTTTTCGATGAAATTGTGCCGGCAGAAAGGCCTTGCATGGCGTCTCTGCCGGCACAATTCGGACCGCAATTGAAAAACCTATCGTCGGTAATTAGCGGTTACAAAACCTTGGTTACCATATATGCCCGGAAAAACAAAATTAATTTCTAGTGGCAAATACGCTTTCACGACCATATTATCAGGGAATAAAAATCTTACAATCACATCCGCAACTACATTCTCGCCAATCGCTCCAACTGGAAACAGGACTGCTTTAGTAAATAAAAAGGCAGCGCTGATAACAGCACTGCCTTTAACAAAATTCATTTTAAATAATATTATGGATTCTTGCTCACTGGCTGGCCAACGGGCGCCTCGCTCATATGTTTGTAAAAATTATCCATATCATTCACCAATACTACCTGTACACCTTTTTGGCTACCAATAGTACCGTTGCCGGAAGGCTGCAGTTGAGACACCAGTTTCACTTTAGGAATACCAGTTTTCAACATGGCATCTGCCACCGTGTTCTGACGCTGCCAGGCAATAGCGCGTTTTGCCCTTGCATTGCTAACATAAGATTTCTTCTTACCTGAAGAATAAGTAATGGCTTTGCTTTCTCCGGCTACCGGTTGCTTTGCCTTTGCAGTTGCATTTGTAATATGCCTTGGCTGCTTTCTTTTCATTGGTGTAGACGCGGTGGTGCCGGTCTTTGTTTTTGTAACTGTATAGTCGCTGTTTGACTGTGTGCCCTGAGTGGAAGTGGCGCTGGTTTTATCAGTTGATTCCATTGAACTGCCAACAGCATCGGTGCCCGCAGTACTGGTGGCCATTTCCAGATCAGCTACTGTTACATCTACTGATTCGTGCGTCTTTACAAACTGTCCAAGGTTCTCTACCAGTTCTTTTCCTTTTGTGCTTAACATAGCCGTATTGCCTTTAAACAGACTCTTCTCGCCAATGTTAACATAAATTTTGCCGTCGTTCAGCATTACATCCTGTTCTGCAATACCTGCAGCAGCCAGTGTTGTTGCTAACTCGCCTTTAATTTGCGAAGTGGTAGCGGACTGCTTTCCTGCAAAGTCGCTGTAGTAAGCAACATTCTTTTGTAAACCTGAATTGGTGCTGCTGGCCGTTTCAACAGATTTTTGTAAATCAGCGTTTTTTTGTTCGGTTGCTGTCAGATGCTGCTGTAGTGTGCTGGCCTGTTGTGCAAGCGCAGTACTGTCTGATCTCAATTTTGCTACTTCGTCCTGTGACTTATGATACTTTTTAGAAGATACACAGCTGGTGAGCAATATGCCAGCAGAAAAAATAGCACCTGCTATGCGCATTGAAGATGTTGTTTTCATGGTCTTTAAATTTTATTAACAATGAGTTGTTTCTTACACCTGTTCAATTTTACTGCCAGTAATTGTTATTAAGCAAATTTTAATATTAGTGAGTAATTAATTCCTTGCCATATCCTGTTTTGAGGAATAAGATGCTCAATTGTTAACTATATACCATTAAACAGTTAAATAAACGATAATGATTTGATGGTTTTACAGACTTACATAAAACAGTATTCGCAAATATGCAGAGGGTATGGTTCTTGTACGATACCACCCAAACAAATACTATACAATATGACAAATCAAAAACAAGTAGGCGTGTGGATGGATGGTCACAATGCCATTATTGTGGGAAACAATGGCGAGCAGGATGCACCACTAACAATTATCGGCCATGCTAAAGGAGAAGCAACCCAGCCAAACTCAAACGAAAAAACTGCACACAACCACCAGAAGACAATACAATCAAAATTTTTTAAAGACATCTCAAGTCACCTGCTGAACGCCACCCATGTACACATTACAGGTACAGGACAGGCACAGGAGCAGTTTATCCACTGGTTAAAAGACACACCGCAGTTTAAAAACGTACAAACAGAAGAATCCACTTCAACTAAAATGAGCGAAGACAAACTCATTGCCTTTTTCGCTGGTAAGCTGAATTAACGGTTAGCTAGATTTTTTAGCTTTTGAATAATGATAAAAAGAAAGGCAGCTTTATGGGCTGCCTTTCTTTTTTATATACATATTGGTTAGTTGCTGTTATAATTCCCTCAACCAGACATTTCTGTAACTGATGGGCTCACTTTTGTCTCCGTGCGCCTGCAATTTAATAGGTGAAGCACCGTGCACACGGTAAGATGGCTGGCCAATATATGGTGTGTCGCCCAGTAAGGT
>JANPGT010000016.1:0-3550 GCA_031424135.1 Chitinophagaceae bacterium | reverse complement strand
TCAAGGCTACCTACTTTGTCGTATACACCCAGTAAAGTGGCGGGTGTTTTTGTAAGCGCTTCAAAAGCTTTGTTTTCTGAAAGACCATATTCAATGGCTTTGCGCAGGTTGGTCATAAATTGTTTGGTATCGCGTAAATCTGCAGTCGTCAAACAAAAAGGAATATTGGCCTTTTCAAAAGCTGAGGGGTTAGTGGGCGATAGTTCCCAGTTTTTCATGTCTGCCAGTGATACAAACCTGGCATCGTTGGGATCTTCCACATCCATGGCCTGGGGAAAGTTCAGCGGCAGTATAAAGCTGGCTTTGGTAGCCGCTATTTCATTGATGCGCTGGTATTCGTTACCGCCAGCTTTAATGATGTACTGTACACCAAACTCATCTCCTATCCTGTCTGCACGGATATCTGTCCATTTATCGCTGCCGTCAAAAATCTGTGGCAGGTTTTGTATTTCATTAAATGCTTTCAGCGACAGGTTAATGCCTTCTGTAGCGGGGTTCGATTTAAACCACTGTGCATCCAGGTAGGTCTGGCGCAGCAGGGCAATAGAGCCCATAATAGACCCGGGATAAGATTGGGTAGAACTTCCTTTATTTAAAGAATAATGTGCCGATGCTTTTTCTTTTACAATTACCAGGTTCTCTTTTTGGTCGCCCAGGGTGGCCAGTACGCCGGTGCCGCGGGCAATACCGTCTTTCTGGTGTGCCAGCACGGTGCCGAAACCCGCTTCGCGCAAAGGTTTCGCTTTGGCATCATCTGCAGTAAACAGTTTAGCCCCTTCCACATCGCTGTGGATGGCCTGGTTCCAGCCAAAAGCCCCTTTTTGGTTAGACGTAATTTGACCAGGACCGCCAAAGTTAAATCCCCCAGTAGTACGCGGTGGTGCCGCAATGCCATAATCGCTATAGATATCTATAAAAGAAGGATAGATGTATTTGCCCTTGCAATCTACTACCACTGCGTCCTTTGGAATGCTGATATTATTACCCACTGCGGTAATTTTTCCATCTTTTACCAGCAGGGTTGCATTGCTGAGCGTAGCCACTCCATCTTTAACGATGGTGGCATTGGTAAAAGCATAACTGGCTGTTTTGGGATCTGCTACCCCGTTTACAGGGAAGGTAGGTTGCGCGGCCAGCTGCATAAAAAATAGGAGTGCCGGAAGAAGCAGCCGCATATGCTTCCCCCGCGGAAAAAGTCGTTTTCTCATGTTGTTTTGATTTTTTATTGGTAGAAACTGAAGCCTTGAAATTAGTGAAATGAAGGTAACTTCGGCGCAACAAATTGATTAACGGCAAAAAAAACGAAGCTGAAAAGAGCCCTTTACTTGCCTGATTAACAATCATTAAAATAGCATTAAAATACTCGCTTCAATGAATATTGCTTCCTGTATAGACCATACAGTTTTAAAACCCACTACCACCATAGCCGACGTTGAACAATTGTGCAGCGAAGCGGTGGAATACGGTTTTGCAGCCGTCTGTGTGCCTCCCCCATTTGTAAAAAGGGTAAAAACCATTCTTGATCCCACCAATGTGAAAGTGGCCACCGTAATCGGTTTCCCCTTTGGCTATTCTGCCACTGAAGCTAAAATTGCAGAGACCGTTTTGGCCATTGTAGACGGGGCAGACGAGCTGGATATGGTGATTAACCTGGTAGCATTGCGCGGAAACGACTGGGCATTTTTATCTAAAGAAGTGGCGCTGGCCACAGAAGTGGTACATAATAAAGGCAAGATCATTAAACTGATTGTAGAAAGCGGCATCCTCAGCAAAGAAGAGCTGGTGAAATGCTGTAATGTTTTTGGGCCGCTGGGCATCGATTTTATGAAAACCAGCACTGGTTATGCTGAAAAAGGCGCCAGCGTTGAAGCCGTGCAACTAATGCGCCGCCATCTGCCATCTACTGTAAAAATAAAAGCTTCGGGCGGCATTAAGACCTATGCATTTGCGGCAGATCTGGTGGCCGCAGGGGCCGACAGGCTGGGTTGCAGCGCCAGTGTTCAAATTGTTAAAGAAAAGCCGGAATAAGGTTATTTTCGCTGCCCTGCCGGGGGCCTGGTGCTTTGGCAGTGATTTTGTTAAGCTTATACCATACAACTACGGTTATGAAAAAAATATTAATGGCGGTTTCCATTTGCTGGTGTTCGGTAACTGCCATAGCGCAAACAGATTCTACTTCCTCTATTGTTATCCATAAAGACCCCCGGGTTGACTGGCTGATAAAAAAACAGGCGCAGATAAACGAGGCTACCACCCGCGATGCCCGACGCAATATACCCGGCTACCGTATACAGGTGATCAACACCAGCGACCGCAACGCGGCCATCTCTGCAAAAACAAAAATCTACCAGCTTTATCCTGAACTGAAAGCTTACCTGCTTTACCAGGCGCCTTATTTCCGCCTGCGGGTAGGCAACTTCAAAGACAAGGATGAAGCAGAGGATTATAAAAAATCGCTTACAAAACAATTCCCCAACAGTGTTTTCCTGGTAAGGGATACCATTGAGGTAAAACCGGAAAAGCTGGACGGTAATTAAACTGTTTGTCTTATACATGGACCATTGATCCCGACTAAAAGCACTTTTACTCTTGCTAACTCACGATTTACTATTGCTAAAACTGAATTTACTCTTATACATGGACCATTGATCCCGGCGAAAAACACTTTTACTCTTGCTAACTCACGATTTACTATTGCTAAAACTGAATTTACTCTTATAGATGGACCATTGATCCGGGCGAAAAACACTTTTACTCTTGCTAAATCACGATTTACGCTGGCTAAAAGTGAATTTACTCTTGTAAAATTTACTTCCGCTCTTTTTCTACGCCGCTTTCATTTTGTGCAAATAACTAAAAATGAGTGTAGTAAGTTTATTGTAGGGCTATCCGCGGAGAAATAAAAGAATTTTACCGGAAAAGAATGATTGCTGGATGGGGTGATTGTCTGCAGGAGGGTCGCCCTTTTTTGAGCCAGCATAAAATGCACGATGAGCAGGGCGGCTCTCCTTATAATACTATATCTCCATGATTCAGTTTGAGGGTGAGCCGCCCGAAAGCCAAAGGGAGACCCACCCATGATGATCCCCAATTGCCTATTTTTGCGTCATGCTGAAAGAACAAATAAAAGATCTGGCAAAAAAATACGCACCGGAAACCATCGCCATACGGCATCACCTGCATGCAAACCCCGAGCTGAGCTACCTGGAATTCAAGACCTCCGCCTTTATACAGGAAAAATTAACGGCACTGGGTATCCCCTTTCAAATAATGGCCACTACCGGTGTTATTGGGCTTATTAAAGGAAAGAATCCCGATAAAAAAATCATTGCGCTGCGTGCCGATATGGATGCCCTGCCCATACAGGAAGAAAACAAAGTAGACTATATTTCTACCAATAAAGGTATTATGCACGCCTGCGGACATGACGTACATACTTCTGTACTTTTAGGCGCTGCAAAAATTCTGAACGAACTGAAGGCGGATTGGGAAGGCAGTGTTAAACTGATTTTTCAACCTGGTGAAGAACGCAACCCGGGTGGCGCCAGCC
>JANPGT010000015.1:0-5713 GCA_031424135.1 Chitinophagaceae bacterium | reverse complement strand
ACACAATGGTATTAGCAGGCTTTAACCAGCCTTTGCAGTGCAATATATCCTGGCCACTATTCCAGAACCGGTGCGGCGTGCCTCTTTGAAACACCACTGTCTCACCTGCCCCCGCAAACTGCGCTGGGCCGCCCAGCAGCTGGTAGCCCAGCTGCCCGGTAATAACTGTTAAACCCTCGTCCTGCAGCCAATGTGTATGCATTAATGGTCCAGCGCCTGGTGCAACATAGTTCTCCACCAATACCCGGTCACCATCTGGTTCCTGTTGTATTTCCTGGAATACCAGTTTTTCGCCAATGCAATTCTCGATTACGTGCGGGTATGTTATAGTCACTTTACTTGATTTTAATCTGCTGTGAAGATAGAAGCCTGTTACAGACGTGACAACTGCAACCAGATGAAATGTGGTTTTTGTGTGATACACCGGGCAGAAGCTGGTATGGGCCGGGTATTGAAGCTGGGTATTTAAGTGCTTTTACTGCAATTCGGTATACCTGCAGGCGTATGAATCTATATTCTGTTCACACGGTAAAAAAAAATTGGCATTAAGCCGGCTGCATGCCGCAAAAGTCTTTTCTGAGAGCCATGTATGGCTTGCCATTGAAAAAAACAATATAGGATAGTACAACTGTAGATACCAGTTATTGTGAGTTACGTCGCCGAAAAGCTCCCTGCAGATAAGCACACTGAAAATACACAGGTACAAACTTATCTTATACCTGTTTTTCAAAAACCAAAAAAATGATTTAGCCAGGCTGCGGCCGCCCAGGCCAAGATAAGCCATAATAAGCTGGGCTATTATCAATCCAAAACCGGCAACTATGAATACCTGCCTTTCTCCCATTTTTGCTGCTTGCATATTTCTGACTATTTAATAAAGGATACGGATAACCTGTTTTACAGCATGCCTGTAAAACAATTATCAACGACAGCCGGGTAATTTTATTACTTCAGCATTGTATTCTTTGAGATGCTCAATAAAATTGGGGCAAATTAAAAAGGGGTGCTGCGGGCTAAACCGGGTGATACAGGTATGATTGTTTATCAACGTACAACCCGACAACGCAGCCGATCATGGAATACTGAAGTTAGGGAATTTTACCTGATTTTCCTTCAGGTAAAACGCTGGTTACTGATGATTTCGAATGCAATAATAGAAAGAAGTTAAGACCGGCTAAAAACAGCTGTAAGTTTCAGGCTTAGTTTATACAGATGCCCGTTACAGCCTGGCCTTGTCCAGTTCTACGCAAAATGCGGGCATACGCATTCCCTCTCCATACAGTTTTCCGGCTTCCAGGTCGAGCCTGGCGGTAGCTGGCCAGGTATAATCGTATTGGCTATTGCTTTTATTAAACCAATCGAACTGTATTATATTCACCTGTTCTTTTTCTATGATTACAATGGCATACTGCTCGTAGCTGGCTTTGTTATAGGTGATGCTGTCCTTTCTTGCAAAGGTTACGATACGGTCGGTGTCCAGGTAAGTCCTTGCTTCGTTTTTCCCAATATGCAGCGTGGCAAGATCAATTTTTGTATTCATCATCCAGGGATCGTCATTAAGATCTTCCAAATTCAGTTCCTTTATGTCTACCAGGTTGGTATCAGTTTCCCAATAAACCAGCCTGTCATCCTGCAGCATGAGGGTGGTACCAAATGGAATTGAAAGGAATGTCTTTCCTCCTTTTATGTTGGTTATCAATAGCTGTTCAGGCATTCCGGTTTCTTTATCATAGCTGATAGCAGCTGACAGTCCAAAAGGTGTCAGCTGCCCGTTGAAAATCTTAAGGTTAAATAAATAAGGAAAGTAATATTGTTCGGGTGTCATGATTTTTTAATCAGTCATATTTGTCTTTTGCCACACCTGGTTGCGATAAATATTCTTTATCACCAGGCATCAAACCTAACAATAATTGGAACATGATCACTGTAGGGGCGCCAGGCATGGTACTCACCTACTTGAACTGATCTAAGACTGGCCAGCAGATCGCCTGATGCAAAACAATAGTCAAGATGGTATTTTCTTTTTTCATGGCGGTACAGGTAATGTGTCGGGTCAACCTCCTTCCCATGTTCATGCCTAAAGTATTGATGATAAACACTATGGATGCCTTTGCTTGCCAATTGCCGCACAACATCAGAGTGATTCCCTTTCCGGCGGGGACGATCCCAAATGGTATTGCTGTTAAAGTCGCCTATCAATACAGTATTTTTTCTGTTGATAAAAGTTTTATAGCAATCCAGCGCCTTCCATACCTGTGTTATATACTGACCATCCTTATCATCGGGGTTATGCGCCCATATAGCCA
Source organism: Chitinophagaceae bacterium (assembly GCA_031424135.1). Classification (GTDB taxonomy): domain Bacteria; phylum Bacteroidota; class Bacteroidia; order Chitinophagales; family Chitinophagaceae; genus JACMLD01. The sequence continues at coordinate 3,407 of JANPGT010000015.1, read as the reverse complement.
GCAGGTGGATGCTTACTTGCCCGTTTGACAGGTTGACGGGAGCGATTAATCTTATATCGGGGTTGTGTGATTTACTTAACTTGATCCTGAAATCAGAATAAGACAATATTCCCAGCCCTTTGTGCTGGTTGGTTCCAAGCCAAAGCACATCGTTCGGCTTTTCTACACCGTCAGCGAAAACCAGTTTGTCCGGATGTTCGCATTCCTGTACAACAACAATATCAGGCTTATACTTCAACAGCATGGCTGCCTTTTTCCTGAAAGCCATATTGCAATTCCATGTAATGATTTTCATTGCTATCGCTTTTTGACCTGGTTCTGTCCCCCCTTTTCAATTACCTGCACAAGATCTATAATCCCCATTGCTATCCGGCATTTGCATCGCCTGGCAGCGCAATAAGATATTTTTGCAGTCTTTCCATGTTCTGCTTTAGTCCCTCGTCAGCCTTATGAGCTTTGACTATAATTTCATACATTTCTGCGCTGTCAAACAGCATTGCCCAGTCAACAATGGTTGCTGCTCCGTTAGCACTGAAGCGTACCGTGGTAATAAAATGCGGGTTGAAGTGTTCAAACACAATTTTCTCCAATGGAATAATTTCCCTGAAAATACTTCTGTTGGGATAGTTGGTACCATCGGGTCCGTGCAAGGTCAATTTCCACTCCCCGGCTTCCTGAAAGTCCATTATATGAACCGTGCTGGTAAAACCATCCGGCCCCCACCAGTTTGCAATGTGATCTGGGCTGGCCCAGACTTCCCAGATAAGACTAATAGGCGCCATAAACGTTCTTGTGGCATTCAATTCCCTGTTCTCCAATGTGGTATTTTTTATTGGGTTCATTTTTCTTTGTCGTATCGCAAGACCGAAATAAAATGCACGCTGCTGGTTATGCGCTCATTTCTATGAACCAAACTTCAGGTATCAGTCATTTAAGCCTTTTCCATTGAGGATTTGCTGCAGGCATTTTTCAATTCTTGCCTCCCTTGTTTTAGCCTGTTTGGGCGAAGAAAAATGCAGCAGGTATCCCCTTTGCCTGCCCGGCGTTAAATTATAATATGCCGTTTTCAATTCCGGCATATCGCCTAATAATTGCCTGAATTCCTCCGGCATGTTGAATGCTGCCGTTTTTTTCAATATTATTTTCAAACCGGCTTTTTCTACTTCAATGGCTTGTTTAATGAAGGCTTTGATACTGGCTTTCATCTTTATTACCTCTTTCAAATCCGTAAACCTTATTTGACGTGCCGACTGCACATTCTCCGTTTGCTGCACAAGAATATTTTTGGGATCTTTCAGCAAGGCACCTTTCATAAAAAGCAACGCACAGTAGTCCCTGAATCCATGTATCAGGACAATATTGGCTTTCTGCAAAGTATAGCAAGGACAGCCCCATTTCAATTCTTCTGTGAGCCCACATGCAAGAACAATGCTTCTCAGGCATTCAAATTCATCCCGCCATTTTTTTGCTTTGGTAAAATAAAAATCAACGCTGGGGTTCATGCTGTTCTATATTATTTTGTTAGTAACGTGCGGTAGCTGCAACAAACACTTTAGTATCCTGTTCAAAAATACTGTTGTTGCCTGCAGTGCGTTACACCAGGCAGTTATTCCTAAGAACCGCGAATGAATTATGCATCCGGAATTTCCGGTTCTACCAGCTTCGTCAGCTTCTCCAGCGACTCCTGCCAGCCCAAATAGCACATTTCTACGGGTATAACAGCAGGAATACCTTCCTGTAAAATTTTAATTTCAGTACCCACCAGTACTTTTTTCAGCCAAACAGAGGTGAGCATTTCTCCCGGGAGGTTGGGATCATCAAACTTGTCCGTGTATTGCAGGAATTGATTGGGCTCAATGGCTACATATTTACCCCCGAATGAATGCCCATTACCGGTGGAGAAATTATGAAATGACATTCTAAAAGTACCTCCCACCTCAACGTTCATTTCATGCACTGTACAAAGGAATCCATACGGAGGTATCCAGGCGGCCATTGCGCTGGATTCAGTAAAGGCCCGGTAAACCTTTTCCGGAGTTGCTTTAATTACCCGGTGCAATGAAACACTATTGCTGGACATACGATTGGTTTTAATTTACCCTACATGTTTGGCTGTTGGGTTAGGCCCGTTTTTTTGTGGTTGCTGCTCCACTATGTCTTTCTAAAGTTACAAATTTCCCTATATCAATTCAGCATAAACTACCCGGTCAAAACATACAACAATAGCTGAAAGGCCTGCTTATTCTTTAAGGCGTAAGAATTTAGCTGCATTGTTGTAGAGAATATCCTCCCTGTCTTTTTTACTAAGGAAATCCAGGCTGTTCAGAAAAACAATTGATTTTTCAATAGCATAAGGCCAGGTCATCTGGTCTGACCCAAACATTACCCTGTTTAGATAGCCGGCATGTTTGGCATTTCTCAGGAAACCGGTAATATACCGCTGCGTGTTAGGTTCCACCCATAACATCACAGCAAGATCTGTATAGAGTTGCGGGTAATAAGCCATCAGCCGAAGGCCATGTTCGGGCCAGTCTTCTCCTCCCGCATGCATCATATAAATTCTAAGTTTTGGATACCTTACCAATACATCTTCTATCAGGTATGGGTCTCCCAATTTAAGCCTTGCTTTGGGCGACCATGAATTGGTTCCACCCGGGTCGCCGCCACCTGTATGAACCGCCACAGGAATATCATACTTTTCACAAATGCGCAGGTATGGTTGCCATACCTCATCGCTCAATGTTGTACCCCTGTAGTAAGCACCTATTTCTCCAAAAACTTCAATCTTTTTTTCTTTTACCATTTGTTCAAACTTCACACTGTCCATACCATAATCATCCGGAGAGAAAATTAAAATCCCTCTTATAACCCGGTGGCTGCTGTCTTGCCGCACCCAGTTTTCTACACTTTCGGGACTACCGCTCACCATGGCTTTCACAATATTCCATTTTTTAAAGGCCGCAAATGTTTCCAGGCGGTGGGCTTCAGCATTTGAGGCGCCCTTCTTTCCATAGTAATCGCTGGCAGGCTCACGTTCGCCGAAATCGCCGTCGGTATAAGAATGAACATGCATATCAATAATCCTGGTTTGTGACTGGCACATTAAAAAAGCTGGTAACAGTACCAATAAAAAAAGCATATACTTATTCATGAACAGTGGTTTATTTGTTTTTATCGGCCTGCAGGTCCATTGCTGCTTTTCCACAGCCTGTCTCAGATGGTCGGAATCTTCTTTTTTGGTGAAATATTCCAATGCCAATACCATTATTACTGTACTGGCAAATATTAGTTTCTGCATCACGGTAACAGCGTGGATTTCCTGAAACAGTTGAGATAAATGGTCATTGCTGCAAGGACTATGTATTTTTAGCATCTACCCTGTTTAATTTTTTTCTGCCTGTTTACCC
>JANPGT010000014.1:0-2603 GCA_031424135.1 Chitinophagaceae bacterium | reverse complement strand
TTTGTAAAAATGGAAGACGCCAAAAACTGGACAACTGTAAAGATTGACGGCGCCCGAAACATGGATGTAACGGAGAAATATGGAAAATTATAGTTACGCGGGCCAGGCGCTAACCGGGTACCTGCATCAAGCTACGAAGCTATAAAGGCATGTTGCCGGCATGGGTACAAACCCGTTATCACACAACGTACAAACACTATTGACATGGTAAGGATCGGATAGTAGTTTTGGCCCCTCTTAAATCCGTAACCATTAAAACAATATAATCCATGAAAAATGCAAGCATGTTTGCCTTTGCGTGTTTAATTACACTTAGTTCTTTCGCTACTGATCTGAAAGTGTCAGAAAAAGCCATGAAAGCTTTTGAAACCACCTTTACAGACGCAGAAGACATTGTATGGTCAAATGCAGAAAACGTTTACACCGTTCAGTTTAAGCAGCAGGGGATTGTAACCTATGTAAAATACGATGAACAGGGTAACTTTCTCAGCTCGCGCAGGTACTACGGAAACGCCAAGCTGCCTGTTGACATTCAGTGCAAGCTGCAGAAAAGCTATCCCGGCAAAACTGTTTTTGGTGTAACCGAATTCACCATTGCTGATGAAGTGTACTATTTTGTAAAACTGGAAGATGCAGCCTCATGGAGCACTGTAAAAATCAACCAGTCGCGCAACTTTGAACTGGTAGAAAAAATGAAAAAAATATAAGAACGGTTACAGTAATGCCGAGGCTGCCATACATCGCCAGTCGAAATTATCAGCCGCATGTGCATCATGCGGCTGTATTTTTTTAACCAGCACTTCTTTCTTCAGGATCCGCTCATTGACCAGTTTCTTTCTTGCCTCCTTTATATATTCCTGCACTGGGGGATAGTGCATCCAGGCTTTCTGCGGTGGTTCAAAACCAATTTTGTCTTTGCGCCAGGCAATCTCCGGCGGCAACAGGCCGTCCATGGCCTTCCGCAGGATCCATTTTGTACGTCCGTCTTTTATTTTAAGAGCCGATGGCAGCGAAAAAACAAATTCTACCAACTGGTGTTGCAAAAAAGGAAGTCTCACTTCGCGGCCATTTGCCATAGAATTGCGATCTGCATATTGCAGCAATTCCTGTAAGCCATTTTCAAAACTGTTATAATACAATATGTTATTTAGCTTACCCGGGGCGGGCAACTGGTAATAGGAAACACCAAAACTTTCGGCAAAAGATGCATCAATGTCCGGCATGGATAACTGCCTTTTCTTACGGCTGTTTTTTACAAAAGCGGATGCCCAAGCAGGATACGTTGCCAACAGCTTATTTTTCCAACTCCACTCATCTGTAACGCCCAGCTGCCTCGCCGCGGCTATTTCGTTTCGTAAAAGCTTGTTGTGATGGCTGTAGAGTTCCTGCCAGTACCAGTGATAATATTTATGGTAGCCTGCCATCACCTCGTCTGCGCCCTGCCCGTCCAGCAACACTTTCACGCCCTGGGCTTTTGCCAGTTCAAATACTTTAAACTGGGCGTATACACTGGCAGAAGTAATATACCCCTCCTGGTGATAACAGAGCCTTTCAAAGTCGCCAATAAAACCTTCGGCGGTTGGCTGTGTGGTAAAATTGCTGAGTCCCTTTCTTTGGGAAAGCAGCTCAATATGCTTCGATTCATCGCTGACTGCGCCGGGAAACACCGCAGAGAAAGTTTGCAATGGAGCGCTTACCGGCAACAGCTGCTGCACCATTACAGCTATTGAAGAGCTATCCAGCCCCCCGCTCAAACTGGTGCCCAGCGGTACATCGCTCCGCAGCCTTTTACTGACTGACTGCGTAAACAGATCTGTAAATACGGCAATGGCATTTTCTTCCGAAACGGGATTGGCTGTATAATCTTTATTAATCTGCCAATACGGCTGTGGTATAACACTTCCGCCGGTGTGCACATTATAGTTAAAAAAAGAAGCCGCCGGCAATTGCCTGATATGCTGAAAGGGGGTCTCCCCGGGATCGGCAGGATTCTGCGTATACCCCAGTGTAATAAAATTGAACAGCAACTGTTCATTTACCTTTTTCGCTGCGCCGGCGGCCCACAGGGCTTTCATTTCTGAAGCAAACAACAGTTCATTGCCGTTGAAACAGTAATAAAAGGGTTTTTCGCCGAAACGATCGCGGGCGGCAAACAATGCCTGTTTTTTTTCATCCCAGATGGCAAAAGCAAACATTCCGTCGAAATGCTGCAGGCAGTTCTCCTTCCAGCAATCGAAAGCAGCCAGTATAACTTCTGTATCAGACACTGAGGTAAACCGGTATCCTTTACCCTGCAGCTCCTTCCTGAGTTCTATATAATTGTAGATTTCCCCGTTATGTACAATAGTGTACCGTTCAAGGTAGTGCATGGGCTGCGCTGCGTTGTCCGACAAATCAATAATTGCCAGCCTTCGGTGACCCAGGCCTGCGGTGGCTGCGTTATTGATCCATTGCGAATCTCCGTCGGGACCCCGGTGCGCAATGGCATCTGTCATTTTTATAAGCCGGTCACGGACAACCTGTTGTCCCTTTACCGGTATGATACCTGCAATGCCACACATGCTGTAAATATCTGGAATCTGCAGCACAAATAAAAAAGCCCC
>JANPGT010000013.1:0-9852 GCA_031424135.1 Chitinophagaceae bacterium | reverse complement strand
TTTTCAGGTGTAGCCATTATTACCACTGGGTTTCCGCCATTTAAATAAGTGTAATGATTATTGTTCCATGATGGCACTGCAAAAATGACTGTATCGCCGGCATCTACCAAGGCTCTAAAAATGCTGTAAATAACAGGTCGTGCGCCGCCGGCAATTAAAATTTCTTCAGGTTTATAATCTAAACCACCACGTTGTTTTAATAAATTACTTACAGCGGTTCTTAATTCTAACATCCCATCGGCTGCAGGATAATTTGTTTGGTCTGCTGTGTATGCTTCATCATAACCGTTGGTATGCAGCGATTGCGTACCGCCCAGCACTGCAGATAAAGTCTGCAGGGTAACCCTTGAAATATTATTGAGTGGCTGCTGCGCTGTTAATGTGCTTCCACCGGTTTGTGTATGAAAACGCAGCATCATGGCTTTGGGATCGGTAGCGCCCAGTTCTTTCATAATAGCTGCCCACATTTTGCGCGCCGCCCTGAACTTGGCTACCTCTTCAAACAGGTTATTGTGCGCATTAAAAAAGAAGGAAAGCCGCTTGCCAAACACATTTATATCCAGCCCCTTTTCCAGCGCCGCTTTTACATATGCTTTACCATTGCTTAATGTAAATGCAATCTCCTGTACTGCCGTACTTCCCGCTTCGCGAATATGGTAACCCGATATAGAAATGGTATTCCATTTCGGCAGTTCGGCCGCACACCATTCAAAAATGTCGGTGATGATGCGCATAGATGGTTTGGGCGGATAAATATAAGTTCCTCTTGCAGCATACTCTTTCAGAATATCATTCTGGATGGTGCCGTTCAGCTGCTTCAGATCAGCCCCCTGCTCTTTGGCCAATGCCGCATAAAAAGCCAGCAAAATAAAACCGGTAGCGTTAATGGTCATAGAACTGCTGATATCCTGCAACTTTATTCCGTTGAATAAAGTACGCATGTCTTCAATACTATCAATGGCCACGCCTACTTTACCCACTTCGCCTTCTGCCAGTTCATGATCGCTGTCGTAACCAATTTGTGTAGGTAAATCAAACGCCACACTAAGTCCGTTAACCCCCTGCCCAAGCAGGTAATGATAACGTTGATTACTTTCTTCTGCAGTGGAGAAACCTGCATACTGGCGCATCGTCCATAACTTACCGCGGTACATATCTGCCTGTACACCGCGGGTAAATGGAAATGCACCCGCTTCGCCCGATGGTGTATCTGCAGGCAAATCAGCTGCTGTATATACCTGTTTGATTTCTATGCCACTGTCTGTATGTATTTTATTGCCGGCCATAGGCTGTTATTTTGCAAAAACAAAAATGGATTGAAGGTGAAAAAAAATACATGTATTGCTGCCGCATGTCCTGCTTATTTCATTTACAATGTAAACTTACGGATTACCCGTTGCAAGAATGGGCATTATTTGAATTTCCTTCCTGCATAAACCTGCTTTTGGCGTAGTTTAGCCGCATGAATCACAAAAGCTTTCCGGAGTCCGGCTACACAGCAGAAATCGAACGCCTGAAGGAAGCACTCAGGCTACTAAAAAAAAGAAAAGACAGCATCTCGTGGTCGAGGTTTGCTATTGTTATACTTTTAATAGCGGCGCTGTATTATTTATACCCGGTAAGTGCCCTTTACGCCAGCATTGCTGCGCTGCTGCTGATGGCTGTATTTATCCGCCTGGTAATAATGGCTGTTAATAACAGTACTGCTACAGAAAATTATAAACGTTTGCTGACTATCAACCAGCAGGAAATACAGATCGTCGCTGGTGAGTATAACAGCTTGCCGGATGGTGCTGCATTTCTTTCTGCTATCCATCCCTATGCCAACGATCTTGATATTTTCGGTAAAGCTTCACTGTACCAGTATACCAACCGCACGCAGTCTGAGCAGGGCAACGCCTGCTACGCAGACTGGTTGCAGCACCCGGCCGATGCGGCTACCATTCTGCAAAGGCAGGAAGCAGTGAAAGAGCTGGCACCACAATTTCAATGGCGGCAGCAATTACAGGCGCATGGCATTGAACAACCCGTAACCAAGGCCACAGAAAAAAAAATCAATGACTGGATAGCGGAGCCCGATAGTTTTAGCAATAAGATAAGCTGGAAATTCCTGAGATGGATTTATCCTGCTATGGCAGTTGGAATGGTTGTTCTCTTTCTGGCAGATATTATTTCCGGTGCCCTGTTTTCGGCGACATGGCTGGTCTTCTTTCTTTTTTCAGGATGGATAAGCAAAACGCTTGCGGCGCAGTACATGCAGCTCAATAAAATTGTGCCGGAAGTAAGCACGCTGAGCAATACAGCCGGATGGATTGAAAACATATCATTCAAGTCTGTTTACCTGCAGGAATTGCAGGCCCATTTTACCAAAAGCGGTGCGCCCTCCTCTATTGCCATCAAACAACTGAAAAATATACTGGACAATTTTGATCTGAACCTGAACATGCTTTTCATGATACTGGTGAATCCTTTTATTTTGTGGAACCTGCAGACAATTTTCCGGCTGGAGCATTGGCGATCTGTTCACAAAACAAAAGCCCCGCAGTGGTTTATGGCACTGGCGCAAATGGAAGCCATCAGTACCCTTGCCACTATCCACTACAACCACCCGCACTGGGCGTTTCCGGCCATTGAAGCGCAGCAGCAAGGAAACCTGCAGACTACCGGACTGGCACACCCGTTGATACCTGAAGACAAATGCGTAGCCAATGATTTTTCTACCCTGGGCACTGCACAGGTGGCGTTAATTACCGGTTCCAATATGGCAGGCAAAAGTACTTTTTTAAGAAGTATTGGTGTAAATACTGTACTTGCTATGACAGGTAGTGCAGTGTGCGCGGCCACCATGAAAATTTCTGTGGTGCGGATTATCAGCAGTATGCGGGTAGCAGATAATTTACAGGAAAGTACTTCTACCTTTTATGCGGAATTGAAAAAACTGCAGTATATCATTGAAAACGTAAACCGCCACGAAAAGGTTTTTGTGCTGCTGGACGAGATTTTACGCGGCACCAATTCACTTGACCGCCATACTGGCTCAAAGGCACTGGTAAAGCAACTTATAAAAAAGGAAGCGGTTGCCATACTGGCGACGCACGATGTTGAACTGGCGCAGCTGCAGCCCTCCTACCCTGTCAATATCCACAACTATCATTTTGATGCGCAGATAGCCAACGAAGAACTGTATTTTGATTACAAACTGAAAGAAGGCATCTGCCAGAGCATCAATGCTTCTATTTTGATGAAGAAAATCGGGATTGAGTTATAGGAAAGTTCCTGGTTCTTAGTTCGAAGTTCGTTTGCGCAGTCAACGAACTTCGAACTAAGAACTGTGAACTAAGAACTACTTGAACATCCGGAATATATCCAGCCCCAGTGCATACGCCATTATGCCCATCAGTAAAATCATACCGGCGGTCTGGGCATACTCAATAAATTTATCGCTGGGCCTGCGGCCGGTTATCATTTCTACAATGGTAAACAAAGCATGTCCGCCATCCAGCGCGGGAATGGGTAAAATATTCATTAATGCCAGTACCAGTGAAAAGAAGGCTGTCATGCCCCAGAGCGCTTCCCAATCCCAGGTAGGTGAATACATTTTAGCGATGCTGAAAACGCTCCCCAATGACTCGGAAGTTTTTACCCGGCCCGAAAAAATCAGCTTCAGCTGCAACCAGTAATTCTGCAGGGTTTCCTTACTTTTCTGCAAACCTGCAGGAAAGGACGCCGCCAATGAATAACTTATTTTTTTCTCTTCAAAAGGCTTATCTGTTTCTGAATACCAGTTACCAATACCAAACTTACCATCAGCAGCAATCGTTGCCGGGATGGATAGCGTATCGTTTCCACGCAGGACCTGCAGGTTCAGCGGCTTGCTTTTGTTTTCCCTTACGTAGGTCTTGAAATCGGCATAATAAGTAGAAGAGATGCCATTGTAGGCAAGTATTTTGTCGCCTTTTCTGAGCCCTGCTTTATAAGCCTGTCCTTCCGGCATTACCGTATCCAGCGCGCCAAAAGGATAGCGGTAGCTGATAAAGCTGATGTCTTTAAAATGGATCAGCTTGCTGGCAAAATCATCCGGGACAACAATCGTTTTCTTCTCCCCATTCCGGTCAACTTCTATTGTCCTGGAATGTTTCAGTATGATGTTCAATGGGATGGCCCTGAATTTTTCTACGTATTTACCATCTACAGAAACTACCTGGTCGCCGTTTTGCAAACCAATTGACTGCCCCAATGAATCTACACTGATGCCATATTTCAAACTATTGGCAGGCACGTATTCATCGCCCCAATGCCAGAGCATCATAGCATAAATGAAAAAGCCCAAAATAAGATTTACGATAACGCCCCCCACCATAATAATCAGTCGTTGCCATGCCGGCTTGCTCCTGAATTCGTAGGGCTTGGGTGGTAGTTTCATGGCATCTTTGTCCATGCTTTCATCAATCATCCCCGATATTTTCACGTAGCCGCCGAAAGGGATCCAACCCAGGCCCCATTCAGTTTCGCCTATTTTCTTTTTTACCAACGAAAACCAGGGGTTGAAGAAGAGGTAAAATTTTTCTATTCTGCAACCAAACCATTTGGCTGGCAGAAAATGCCCCAGTTCGTGCAGTACTACAATTATAGAAAAGGAAAAAATAAACTGCCCCGCTTTTATACCCGTCTCCATCCAGTTAATTGCTGCTAATGTCATAATCTGTACGCCGCAAAAGCGGTAATTTATTGAATTTGATAAGGATGCAAATATCAGCCAAAAAGGGTTAGTGAAATGCGAAAATTTACCAACCCCGCATCCCGGATGCCCTGAGGTGGCCGGGACTGATCAACGGGCCTACATATGTATGAGCGAGGCGGCAAAACTGCGGGCTTCGCCGTCCGTTTCAAAATATTCTGCCAGTGTTGGGTTTTGTATGAAAGTGATCTTGTTCATGGTCTTCTCAATAAGGTCGGTCATGTCTAAAAAGCCCAGCCTGTTTTTCAAAAAAGCGTAAACGGCTATTTCGTTGGCGGCATTTAAAATGCAGGGCAGGTTGCCTCCTTTAAACAGCGCATCACTGGCCAGTGAAAGGTTCCGGAATGTTTTTACATCCGGTTCTTCAAAAGTGAGTGTATTGGGTTTTTTGAAATCGTACCGCGGAAAATTATTGACGATGCGGTGGGGAAAGGCCATTGCATACTGGATGGGCAGTTTCATATCGGGCAATCCCATCTGGCTTTTGATGCTGCCATCTTCAAACATTACCATACTGTGTATAATGCTCTGCGGATGCACTACTACCTGTACCTGCTCAGGCTTCAGGTTGAACAACCATTTTGCCTCTATCATTTCCAGGCCCTTGTTCATAAGGGTGGCAGAATCAATGGTGATTTTGGCCCCCATGGCCCAGTTGGGGTGCTGCAGGGCGTGGTCACGCTTTACATTGACAAGAAAATTGGGTTTCTTGCCTAAAAATGGACCACCGGAAGCGGTGAGTATTACTTTTTCTATGCGGTTCCTGGTTTCGCCCACCATACATTGAAAAATGGCAGAGTGCTCACTGTCTACCGGTATTACCGGCACCCGCTTTTCCACCGCCTTACTCATTACAATATCACCCGCCACTACCAGGGTTTCTTTATTGGCAAGGGCCACCATCTTACCATTTTCGATGGCCTGCAATACAGGTTTCAAGCCGGCAAAGCCAACAATGCCCGCCAGCATCATATCATAGCAATCCATGGCGGCTACTTCTTCCAGCGCTTTTTCACCGGAAAATACCTTGATATGTGTTCTTGCAAGCGCCTCCTTTACCCTGTTGTATTTTTTCTCATCTCCAATGACTACAATATTGGGATTGAACTGCAGCGCCTGCTTTACCAGCAGTTCGTCATTGTTTTGTGCAGTAAGAATTTCCGCAGAAAATAAATGGGCGTTGGCAGCAATTACATCCAGGGCCTGTGTGCCTATGGAACCTGTAGAGCCAAACAGCGCGATTCGTTTTTTGATTGCTTCAGCCATGCGTAATAAAAAGTTCTTTACAAGCCATTCGCCAGATTAAGGTTAGTGCAGATCCGTGCTGTTGTAAAATACAGGGCATTTTGCCCCTGCCAAACACCCAACGGGCATGCAGAACGGCAATTTAGGACAATAATTGCTCCAATGCACGCGCTGTCTTACTAAAATTGAAACCTTCTACGGCTTTTTGCATCATACCGCGGATTTCTCCGGTACACAAATGACCGATAGAGCCTTCGTGGGTATGGGCTACTGAAGTGTTGTACTGAAAATTATCTGCCTCAATGGCAAGCCCCACTTTCTTATAGGCATCCCTGAAAGGCAGGCCCTGCAGTACCAGCTTATTCACTTCTTCTACGCTGAACAGGTATTTATAACGCCCGTCCTGTAAAATGTCTCTTTTAACCTCGATATTGCTCAGCATCAGACCCGCCATTTCAATACAGTTCTTCAGGGTGGTGAAAGAAGGGAACAGGTGCTCTTTCAGCAACTGCAAATCCCGGTGATAACCAGATGGCAGGTTGGTGGTCATCAGCATGATTTCATTGGGCAGTGCTTTTACCCGGTTGCAGTAAGAACGAATCAGTTCAAATACATCGGGGTTTTTTTTATGCGGCATGATGCTGCTGCCGGTAGTCAGTTGCGGCGGGAAGCTGATAAAACCGAAATTCTGGTTCAAAAACAAACAGGCATCCATGGAAAGCCTGCTGAGGGTATCGGCAATATTGGCCATGGCCATGGCTACTACTCTTTCTGCCTTTCCACGTCCCATTTGCGCATATACCACATTGTAATTAAGATCATCAAAACCCAGCAACTGCGTGGTTAATGTACGGTTGATGGGAAAAGAAGATCCGTAGCCGGCCGCCGAACCCAGCGGATTTTTATTGACAACATCATAGGCTGCCTTCAGCAGGTTGATATCGTCTACCAGGCTTTCCGCGTAGGCGCCAAACCAAAGTCCGAAAGAAGAAGGCATCGCCAGCTGCAGGTGGGTATAACCCGGCAACAGATCGGCTTTGTATTTTTCGCTTTGCGCCTGCAGCAGTTCAAATAAAGGCTGGATGGCCAATACCAGTTCCTGCAATTCATGCCGTAGAAATAATTTTACATCTACCAGCACCTGGTCGTTGCGGCTGCGGGCACTATGAATTTTTTTACCGATATCGCCCAGTTTTTGGGTGAGCAATAATTCTACCTGCGAATGAATATCTTCTACATTGTCCTGCAATACAAAGCTGCCCTGCTTCACCTGCGCATAGATTTCTTTAAGGGCTGCATGCAGCTGCTGCAGCTCGTCTTTTGTAAGGAGGCCAATAGTCTCCAGCATCTGCGTATGCGCCATAGAAGCCAGTACGTCGAAACCAGCCAGGTACAGATCCATTTCACGATCACTGCCCACTGTAAATTTTTCTACTTCCTGTAAAGACGCAATATTTTTCTGCCAGAGCTTCATCAGCAATTAGTTTAGAGAATGTGTTCCAATAATTTTATATAGGTCTCAATACCTTCCTTAATTTCTTCAAGATAAATAAATTCATCTGCAGTATGGCTCCGGGCACTGTCGCCCGGCCCCATTTTCAGCGCTGCAAAAGGCATCAGTGCCTTATCTGAGGTAGTAGGTGACCCGTAATAACCCTTGCCCATACTGATGCCTGCTTTCACCAGCGGGTGCACCAGCGGTATGGAAGTGGACTTCATGCGGGTGGTACGCGGCTTGTACTGGCTTTTCAGGTTTAGTTTCAGCGCCTCCAGTATTTCATCAAACGTGTACAGTTCATTTACCCTTACATCTATAATGAATTTACATTGCGAGGGCACTACATTGTGCTGCTTGTTCTCAGTTTCAATAATGGTTACTGTCATCCTGGATTCGCCCAGCAGACCGCTCACCTTATCAAAACGGTAATTCCTTATCCAGTTAATATCGTCGATTGCCTTATACAGCGCATTCTCTCCTTCATTGCGCGCAGCATGACCAGCGCGGCCGGCGGCGATACAGTCAATCACCATCAGTCCACGCTCTGCTACGGCCATTTCCAGCTGAGTGGGTTCTCCCACTATAGCAAAATCAATATTGCCCAGGAAGGGCAACACCAGCTCTATACCGTTTACACCACTGATTTCTTCTTCTGCGCTGGCGGCAAACACTACGTTGTGATTAATATCATTACGGTTATAATAATGCAGAAAAGTGGCCACCAGGCTTACCAGGCAACCACCGGCATCATTGCTGCCCAGTCCAAATAATTTTCCGTCTTTTTCAATGGGTGTAAAAGGATCTATGGTGTAACCCTTATTGGGCCTTACGGTATCATGGTGAGAATTCAGCAGTATGGAGGGCTTGCTTTCGTCGTAATGGGCATTCCTGGCATAAATATTATTGCCTGCACGCCCGCAGGCAATGCCATTCTCCTGTAAAAAACCGGCAATCAGCGCTGCAGTATCATTTTCTTCTTTTGAAAATGATGAGGTGCTTATCAATTGTTTCAGCAAAACAACCGCTTTATCAAATAATTCTTTGGTAGAATAATTCATACAATAATATTCAGACAACCGGAAGCTGGGTTCCTGCGTGATCAAAATCAAGGCATTTATTTAATCAATGTGCCCATTGTATCTGCCGTTACATTTTGCAGCAGGTCTTTTGCATCGCCAATCAATACTTCCTGCACGCCATTGTCAATGGCATTAAAAGCATTCTCAATTTTTGGCAATATTCCGTCGAACAGCTTTTTCTGTGCCAGTAACTCTTTATAACTGTCTTTTGTGATTAAACGTATCACAGAATTATCGTCTTCCACGTTCTCAAGCACCCCTTTTTTTTCGAAACAATAGATCAACCTCACCGTGTATTTCTTTGAAAGTGCTACTGCCAGCGAAGCCGCTATGGTGTCTGCATTGGTATTCAGCATTTGTCCTTTACCATCGTGCGTTAATGGCGCCACTACGGGAACAAGACCGTTGTCTAAAAACGATAACAGCGCGGGGGCAGGAGAAAGCCCAGCCCCTACATCGCCTACAAATCCATAATCAATTTCCCTGACCGGTCTTTTTATTGCAGGAATAATATTGGCGTCTGCACCGGTGATGCCAATGGCATTGGTACCCCTGGCCTGCAATTGCGCTACTATTTTCTTGTTCACCAATCCGCCGTAGACCATGGTAACCAGATCTATCGTAGCAACATCGGTAATACGGCGGCCGTTAACGTAATTTGATGCTATGCCCAGCTTTTCGCCTATTTTGGTGGCTATTTTTCCACCACCATGCACCAGTATTATTTTAGCCTTAATGGCCGCCACAGTATCCAGGAAGGAAGAAAGATTTTTCTCGTCATCAATCACGTTGCCGCCAATCTTTATGACAAATAAGGGTACCCCCCCACCCTCTGAAGGGGAGGGTGAAAACTGGGTAACTATATTTGACTTTTCCTTCACTGCTATTTTTTAAAATTCCACATTCTAATAAAACTTGCAGGAAGACTTTATAAGCTTCGAAAGATTACCATACCTGCAAATGGATAACTGCTCTTTTTACAAAAACTGATTAACGCCCCTTCAGGGGATGGGGGTCTGAGTTCAGTATCTCTGCCAGCACCGCCTGCGCCGCCCATACCCGGTTACCTGCTTCCTGTGTTACGATGCTGCTGGCACTATCCAGTATTTCATCGCTCAGCTCCACATTCCTTCTAACAGGAAGGCAATGCATTATTTTGGCATTATTGGTCAGGTGCAGTTTTTCGGTAGTCAGCATCCAGGAGGGATCGTTGCAATAAATTCTGCCATAATCATTGAAAGTGCTCCAGTTTTTTACGTACACAAAATCCGCATCTTTCAGCGCTTCCGCCT
>JANPGT010000012.1:0-4750 GCA_031424135.1 Chitinophagaceae bacterium | reverse complement strand
TCATATTTATTGTACTGCTGGTCCATATCAATGGATCAATGCTGCTTCCCCAGGTGGCTGAGCGCGATATATATGACCAATTTTCTAAGCATCCGGAGCACAAATATAAAGCGTTATTTTTTTCAATAAGTTATCCACGTGTTAAGATGCCGGTAACCAAATAGCTTACTGTGCATGCTGCCGGGCAGATAAGTATGTTTACTTTTTTATGCCGGGTAATAACTGGCTGTAAACAAAACTACCGGGCAAACCATTTTGGTTACTGCCCGGTAGCATTTATTCTACGTGTTGTCTTTATATTGTTTTGCCTGAATTCGTCTTTTCGTTTAGTGACTGACCAGCATTTTTTCGGTTACCGTTTCAAGGCCATTGTAGTACTGTAAAAAATAGCTGCCATTGGGAACTTCGTTCATATGCTCTATCGAAATAACGTGCACACCAACTGGTAATGTCAGCTGCTTTTGCCATACTGTATTGCCGGCCATCCCTACCAAACGCAGCAACTGCAGAACGTTGCCCTGTTTGCTGTTTAGTTGTATGCTGGCATAATTATGTACAGGGTTGGGGCTGATGGAAATTGTTGCATCACCAGATTGATTATTCCTGATGCTGATTACCCTGCTGTATGTAATGCTGCCATTCTCTGATACTTCTTTAATCCGGTAATAAATAACGCTGGTACCAGTACCTGCGTTTACATCTGTATAACCGTACTGACTGGCAGTTGCTGCCTGGTTATTATAATCTACTGTTCCGATGACAGTGAACGTATTTGCATCTGAGCTTTTTTCTACTACATAATTTTTTACTGAGGCTTCGTTGCTTACCTGCCAGCTGATGCCTATATTTTTTTGTTGCCATGTGGCTGCAATACTTATAAAGTTTACAGTTAACAGGGTACAGTTCAGGAATTGGGGAGGTGCCTGGCTGGCAGTGATGTTTTTGTTGATAACACCCGTATTGCCCGGGCTGGCGTTGTAATGATTGGTGCCCGCCGTAAAACCGGCATCTCCGCCAGCTGCGCTGCTGGCCGCATTTATATTGCCATTGGTATAAATAACGCCACCACCACCACCGCCGCCTGGTCCGTGCGGAGATCCTGTTCCTGTGTTGGTGCCACCTGTACCGCCGTTAGCCGTTACCGTTATACCCGTTAAACCACTGCCCGCAAACAGCAAAACACTGCCGCCTGCACCGCCGCCCCCGCTGCCATCGTTCAATACAGTGAGGTCTCCGCTTTCGCCATTTACATCTATGCTTCCGGTACCTGTAATGGCATTGGCAGTAAGCAGTACAATGCCTCCACCAGCTGCACCACTGCTGGATAATCCGAGCAGCGACAAACCGGTACCGTTGTTGGTAGTGCCTGCGCCACCGCCGCCCCCCATCACCAATCTTGCAGCGCTGTTTTCCTGGAATTTGGCACCTGGTTCACCGCCGGAAGGAAGGTTTGAGCTCCAGCTATTACCACCTTTGCCGCCAAGACCGCCATTGGCCCCGCCTCCGCCCCCTGCATTTTGGTCGTTAACGCCTGGGTTGCCGTCGGTAGCACCGCCACCTGCATTACCCGGGGCTCCTGCAGCAAAACTGCCACCGGGGTATCCTTCGCTGGAAGAACCATTGTCTACAAGGCTATTGTTGTAAAAGATAAACCTTGGTGTGCCTGCAATGCCTTCTGCTTTTGACGCGTTGAAGTTTTTAGCTGAAGTGGTTACTACATCTGTAGAAACGCCGCCCGTTCCACCGCTCAATTGCCTTGCACCACCCCCGCGAAAACCAAGGCCTGCAGCATTTATTGTTTTGCCGTTAAAGTTGAGGGTATTGGTAACACTGATAACCAGTACACCGCCAGTACTGCCATTCCATGGTGCGGCAGAAATATTGGCGCCAAAAATAAGGTTATAATAAACAGCCACACGGATGACCTGGTACCTGTACTGACCATAGGTGCCAAACGCTGCGTTCTTGTATGTTTTTACGGTACCGGCCTGCAGGGTTATTGTACCACCTGATAAGGGAACTGCAGATGTTGCCACCACATACTCCATATTGCCCGCCAGTAAAGAAGTATTGCTGAGATAGCCGTTGGCTGAACCGCCGCTGTTACCATCTCCATAACTGCTGTTGTTGGTAGCAGTGATCTGTGCACCCTGCATTTGTATCAGCAGCAGCAGATCGCCGGAGGCAATGGGGGTAGACCCCGCAGTGGCAGCGCCCAGCATAAACGATTTTGTTCCCGCTGCAACATTGGGCGTTGAACCCGGGTAATAGGTGTTGGGGTTTGAATTGATGGTTACCGTACTGTTGACCGGGCAGTTCTGCGAAAAACTGCTGATAGTACATGCAGTAAAAAATGTAAACAGGAAGAGGAGTCGGCAGGCCTGCCTGCGGAGTTCCAATGATTGGAAGGGGTACATTAGGGGTACGGTTTGAAAAAAGGATTAAAAATAAATTCCTGTTTTTCAGAGGATGGAAATCGGGATTTTTTTAGTCTGACACCTTACTTACGTGTACATAAAAACCCTGGATTGCAGTACCAAACACAAATTATCTGCCAATACTTAATTTGTTCTGGATCAATTGCGACTCACAGAAACTGCTGCTATTGGTGTCAATTTGGGAACAAAAAATCCAATAATGGGAAAATTTTCATACGCGGGTGAGCGACCCGGGCTGCTGCAGCCTGTTTACGCTGGTACCGTTACGCTGCACTGCATGAACCTGTACTGCGTTTATTCGCAATGCGCCTGTTCTATGTATTACACAAAAAAGCCGCCTCAATAATGAGACGGCCATATATGTGATTTTCAGTTTGCTGGTGATTATTCTACCCTTGTTATTTTCAGTACGTTGGTAGGCAGGTGCAGGTGGATAGGAGTGCTGCCCGTGTTTACTACGGTATCACCTGGTTTTATGAAACCGCGTTCTTTCAAAATTTCAATCTGGTCTTCAATGATATCATCCAGGCTGTCTTCTTCAGCATAGTGAAATGCGCGTACACCCCAGCTAAGGCTTAACTGGTTAATGAGGCTTTTCTCTTTGCTGAATATATGCAGGGGCGCCTTGGGACGGTAGCTGCTAAGGATAAATGCGGTGTAACCACTCTGGGTCATACCAATTATAGCATCGGCATTTACATCGCGTGCAATTTTACAGGCGTTGTAGCAGATAGCATCGCTTAAGAAAGAAGGGGAGTGTTGCTGTGGTTTCAAATCATCTTCGCGGTTGTACCTGTATTCGGTATTTTCCACTTCCATAATGATCTTGCGCATGGTTTCCACTACAAGGGCGGGGTGGTTACCTGCCGCGGTTTCCCCGCTCAGCATCACCGCATCGGCACCTTCCAGTACAGCGTTGGCCACATCGGTGATTTCGCTGCGGTTGGGTTTGGTACGTTCAATCATGCTCTCCATCATCTGGGTAGCCACAATTACCGGCTTACCACGGTGAAGGCATTTACGTACCAACTGGCGCTGAATCAGCGGAATCTGTTCTACCGGCAATTCAACCCCCAGGTCGCCACGAGCTACCATGATGGCATCGCTCTCCACAATAATGTCGCGGATGTTTACCAGGGCTTCAGGCTTTTCTATTTTAGCAATAATCTTTGTTTTGCTTTTTTTCTCATCCAGCTTGCTGCGGAGTATTACAATGTCTTTTACGCTTCTTACAAACGAAAGCGCCACCCATTCCAGCTTCTGCTCAATGATAAATTCCAAATCTGCCAGATCTTTTTCAGTAAGTGCCGGCAGTGATATTTTGGTGTCGGGCAGGTTGATTCCTTTCTTGGAAGAAATAACGCCACCCAGTATTACCTCCACTTTTACATCATTGTTCTTGGCAATGTCTATTACTTTTACTTCCAGCTTGCCATCATCGATCATGATGATGTTACCCAGTTTTACATCTTCGTGCAGGTTGGGATAGGAAACATAGATTTTCTCCATAGTACCCACCAGTTTTTCGTTGGTAAAGGTGAGTATGTCTCCGGCAACCACCGGCAATGCATTGTTTTCAATTTCGCCTACACGCAGTTTAGGACCCTGTAAATCTCCCAGTATGGCAATATTATAAGGCTGCGATTTATTGATATTGTGGATGTGCTCAATAATTTTAAGTTTGTCTTCATGAGAGCCATGCGAAAAATTAAGGCGGAAAACATTGACACCTGCTTTTACCAGGTCAAGTAATTTGTCGTAGGTATCGCAGGCAGGACCAACAGTGGCAACAATCTTGGTGCGGTGAAAAGCATGCTCTATACCTGCCTGTTTATCCATTGTCTGGTGCAGGTATTTAGAAAGATGTTTTGACATTTGCTTTAATATGGATTAGTGATTTATTAAGTTATAAGTAATAAGTCTTAAGTAGTAAGTTTTAAGTAGTACTGTGAAGCACAATAGTTTTAGGAGGGCGTATCACTTAAACCTTACCACTTACAACTCAACTGGCCAGTATTTTTACAATACGCATCCATTGGTCGCCGATTTTCTGTTTGGCTTTTACGGCTTTCTCCAACGGGGTGTATAATATTTTATTGTTTTGAATGCCTACCATAACATTATAGCGTCCTTCCAGCAAACTTTCTACTGCATGGTAGCCCATCCTGCTGGCAATCAGCCTGTCGAGACAGCTGGGCGATCCGCCGCGCTGGATATGGCCCAATATACAAACTCTTACGTCTGCATTGGGCAGGCGCGATTTTATTACCTTGCTCACTTCTTCTGCCCCGCCAAAACCATCTCCTTCGGCC
>JANPGT010000011.1:0-2176 GCA_031424135.1 Chitinophagaceae bacterium | reverse complement strand
GCAAAGCCAACATAGATCATAGATACAGCAAATCCCGGTGTAATGATTTCCTGGCGCCAGCTGCTGCTGTAATTAAATGCATTTTCCTGATGCCCCGGCATGAGCAGGCCTATTGCCACCAGCGTTACAATAAACAGCACTTTCACCAGCGTAGAGATATTCTGCAAACGGCTGCTGTGGCGGATGGTGAAGCTGTGCATCAACCCGATCAGTATTATAACGGCAATGGCCAGCCACACATTATTCTGCAAACCAAAAGGGGCCAGGTATTTGGTAAAGGCCATAGCGGCCAGTGCTACCGGCGCAGAAAAACCTACGGTAAGTCCTGCCCATGTAGAAAGGTAGCCCAGCATTGGATGAAAGATGCGCGATAGGTAGATATAATCTCCACCGGAAGCGGAGAAATGCGTCCCCAATTCGGCATAGGCAAAAGCGCCAAACAGTGCCAGTACCCCACCTGTTAACCAGAGCAGCAGTATCGTCCAGGTATTTTGTACAGCCGACAGCTGAAAGCCCAGGCTGGTAAAAACCCCGGTGCCAATCATATTGGCAATTACAATGGCAGCTGCCGTATAAACAGGTATTTTTTTCTTTTTCAAATCAGGCATTTGTGGGGTGATGGGTGGCTGCTTAAAAATAAGCGTATGTTTCTAATCACCGGCAAATTTGTTTGAACCATGGAGGCACAGAGAGTAACATGCGGGGGCTTTCCAACAGCCGTACTGCAAGTTTTCGTGACTGCATTGCATAAGGAGCGCCGCTTCAATGCAAATTTCTCTGTGCCCCTCTGTGCCCCAGTGGCTCCGCGGTTAAGAGAATTCGCCGCCAGCCCCCTGAAACCTGTAAATTGCAATCCAGAAATCAGTATATGCAGAAAGTATTTGGCAAAAAACCATCGGGAGAAAGACTGGAGCGGATACAACAATCGCCCAACTATAAAAATGGATCCTTTAATAATCTCAGTCATACCCCGGTAATGGCCGAAGACAGTTCCTTCTGGAAGACCCTGAAGTCTTACCTGAACAAACCCAAAGACACCAAACCACCTGTTCCACTACCGCATAAAAAAACAAATTTGCAACAGTTGGGTGATGAAGCACCGGTGATTGTCTGGTTCGGCCATTCTTCTTACCTGCTGCGCATTGATGGCATGAATATCCTTGTAGACCCTGTCTTCAGCAACCATGCCGCTCCTGTCTCATTTATGGTGAAGGCTTACCCGGGCGCAGATGTGTTCAGCGTTAATGATATGCCGGAAATTGACCTGCTGGTGCAAACCCATGATCATTACGACCACCTGGATTATATTTCTGTGAAGGCGCTGATGCCCAAAATAAAAAAAATAGTTACCACCCTGGGCACCGGTTCACATTTTGAATATTGGGGTTATGCCAAAGAAAACATTATGGAGCTGGATTGGTGGGAAACCACTTCCTGCTACGGCCTTCAACTAACGGCAGCGCCTGGCCGCCATTTTTCGGGCAGGGGCATTACCCGTGGAAAGACACTGTGGGCCGGGTTTGTGTTGCAGACCAGCCACCATACCATTTACCTGGGCGGCGACAGTGGTTACGACGCGCATTTCAAAGTCATTGGCGACAAATACGGTCCTTTTGATTTGGCCATACTGGAATGCGGCCAGTACAATGCGCATTGGCCCCACATACATATGATGCCGGAAGAAACCGCGCAGGCTGCAATGGATCTGCAGGCAAAGCGGCTGCTGCCCGTACACTGGGCCAAGTTCACCCTTGCCCTTCATCCCTGGAATGATCCTATTAAACGGGTAGTGAAAAAAGCAGCAGCACTGCGGCTGCCCATTACAACACCCATGATTGGCGAGCCGGTAGTATTGGGCAAGTCTTACCCCGATACCATTTGGTGGGAATTGTAAAAGACGGAATGCAGATTTTTATGATGGGGCAGATGGATCACTCCGTGGTCCGGTGTCCTCACCGACCACAATGGAACGCAGATTTTTATGATGGGGCAGATGGATTATGATTTTTTCGACACATAGCAGCATAAGGACTTATGATTACATAGCCTTTTTGGGAAAGACCTTTGCTTTCCTATCTTCCTATGATCCTATGTTGTAAAATTGTGCGTACACAAGAATGACAAACAGCAGCAAAAAAATCCTGCCTGTCGTAAAAAATCATGATAATCCCCGCCC
>JANPGT010000010.1:0-5378 GCA_031424135.1 Chitinophagaceae bacterium | reverse complement strand
AGGGCACTACTTCCGGTAATGGGGCTTTAAATTTTTTGGGCGAAAGGCAGATCCAGTCCCAGCTGCCACTGAGTGGCGAAGATCCCGAGGTCTCAATATTGGTTTTAAAACCGGCGGCGTGTAAAGCGTGGGTAAGCTGGTTCAGCTGGTGCAGCAGGGGTTCTCCACCGGTAACTACGGCAAGCCTGCCCGGGTGTTGTTGGGCCTGGTCTACAATGTTTTCTATAGAGAGCTGCGGATGGCGGGCAGCATCCCAGCTGTCTTTCACATCGCACCAAACGCAACCCACATCACATCCGCCCAGGCGGATGAAATAAGCAGCCCGGCCCTGGTAAAAGCCTTCGCCCTGCAGGGTATAAAACTGTTCCATTACCGGCAGGGTGGCCACTGCTATTGCTGTACTGTACATAATAGTGCAAAGTTCGTGATTTTTTGGCCGCGGATGCGCAGATCATTGGGGTTCGGCAGATATTGCCTGCCGGCAGTGCTGCTGTCCGTTTCACGCCAGGGACGGCAAGATTTTTTTTAACACCTTGACAAAGTTCAATTTACACGCCCTTTTTAAACTTGATACTTTTACTCTTGCTAATCATGATTTACTCCTGCTAAAAGTAAATTTCGTCTTATACATTGACCATTGTTTCCGACGAAAAACACTTTTACTCTTGCTAAATCACGATTTACTCTTGCTAAAAGTGAATTTACTCTTATACATGAACCATTGTTCCCGATGAAAAACACTTTTACTCTTGCTAAAAGTGAATTTATTCTTGCCAAAAGTAAATTTCGTCTTATGAAATGCCGATAATTTTTTTTGGAAATCACCCAAAAAAGCAAATAATTAAAGTAAACAATTAATTTTTAATTGTTTACACCATGTAATCGGTGCCTGTGCTGCTTTTTAGGTTATTGTATGTGCGGCAGCCGCCAAAGAAATATTTTCCGAACACCTGTAATGCGCCGATTGCCCGCGACAATTTGGTGTTTAAAGCAACAGGCAAGGCCGGCGCCCGCGTGTTAAATGCATCCTGTAAGTCAGTTGAATCATCAAAATCAAGGTTCAGACAATTGCCTTGTCAAAAGCATCCTGCAAATCAGTTCAATCACAAAAATCATAGTTCAGACATACACACTACCGGCCCTTGGCTGGTAGCTATTGGCGGTTTTTTTGAACTCAGAAGGTGTTTTCTTTACAATATTTTTAAACACCTTATTAAAGTAGGGGACATTGTTAAAGCCGCATTCAAAGCATACTTCTCCAATGGATTTTTCCTGCAGCAGCAGCATACAGGCCTGTTCTATGCGGTATTGGTTAATGAAATCAGTGAAGGTGATGTTCATTATTTTTTTGAAATAATTGCAGAATGCAGGAACGGTAAGGTGGGCAATGGCCGCTACTTTCTTAATATTGATTTCTTCCTGGAAATTCTGTTCCACATAATTAAAAATGTTTTGCAGGCGCACATGCACTTTGCGGATATTGGTGGGCAGGGTAGCCTGTGCATTCAGCAGTGTATATTCTTCTGACACCGCCAGCAACTGCATGATGCTTACCAGTTCCATAAACCGTTCAAAAGGGGGCAGCTTTAGCAGCTTCACCATTTTTTTCATCACTTTTTCCTTAGTGGCTTCTCCAAAACTGATACCATACCTGGACTTATCCAGCAACTGCTCAATCAATTTCATTTCGGGCCTTAGCAGCAGCGAAGGGCCGAAGACTTCTTTTTTGAACTGTACCACTACCTGCTCTATCATGCCCCGGGTGTTTAGTCCAAAGCCGGAGTGGGGCAGGTCGGGCCCCATCAGCACCAGGTCGCCGTTTTCGTAGGTACCGGCATGGTTGCCTACCTGCCGGGTACCATTGCCGGCCAGTACACATACCAGCTCGCACTCCGGGTGATAGTGGTATTGCCAGGAGTACATTTCTGCGGGTATCTGCTGGTGCAGCAAACGGAAAGAGCTGCCTTCGTCCTCCTGTATCAGTTCAAATTCTATTTTCATATGGCTGGTTGTGCAATTTTTTGATCAAACCCAATATTGTCTTATAATTAATTGGTCTTCGGCCCGGATAGCTGTCCTGCCCTGTAGGGTACCGGCATTTTTTTAATGCTCATTAATATCATTTCTCCCAAATTTAGTGATTAACCATTAATATGGTATAAGAATCGGTTAATGCAGATGATTTTTTTGTGCTGCTAAAGGATCAAATTTGCCCAGCCTTAAAATGGAAGGCCAAAAACGGCTGGTACAGACGGGATTACTATTTTTTTTTCTACTAAAGCATCTAGTTGATTAGAGTAGTTGTCCAGTTAAAAACGAGTGGTTTTGCTGCTAAGACTTCCACCTAATTACTAAAACATCGTTAATTTTTTTGGAAAATATCAAAGAGTGCTTATTTTTACCGTGTACAAAGTACACAAAAGGGTGTCAACCTGGTAAATCTGATTAAATATTTTTAACATTTTATAGAACATAATAGCCGTTGTATACATTATACCTAGGTTGTTATTTTATATAGCGTTTTCAGACATATACTATTGCTTAACTAAAAACTATTTGCCGTATGAAGAATACCAAGATCTTCATTGCGAAAGCCCTTTCACTCGGCTTTCTGTTTCTCTTCTCTCTCTCGCAGGTTTTTGCCCAAACAAAAACAATTACAGGTAAGGTTACAGATTCAAAAGATGGTTCACCTGTTGCAGGTGCAACTGTACAGCCCAAGGGTTCCAAAAACGGAACTTCCACAGGTGCTGATGGTAGCTTTTCCCTTACTGTAGCTGCTAATACCGCAACCCTGGTGGTTACTTCGGTAGGTTTTGACAGGCAGGAAATCAATGTTTCCGGTTCGTCTACGGCTAATATAAGCCTGGTAGCCAGTAATTCAAATTTAAACGAAGTAGTGGTAGTGGGTTATGGTACCCAGCGTAAGAAAGACCTTACCGGTGCTATTGCTTCAGTACAGGCAAAAGATTTTAACCAGGGTGTAATTGCATCACCTGACCAATTATTGCAGAATAAAGTGCCTGGTCTGGAAATTACTACCAACAGTGGTCAGCCAGGTGCTGCCACTACCATTAAAATCAGGGGTAATACTTCTATTCGTGCAAGTCAAAGTCCCCTTTATGTGGTGGACGGTGTAATATTGGATGGTGGTTCAGCCCGTCCGGGTATTGGAACGTCTTTTGGTGGCACGCCTGCCAATAACCCATTATTGTACATCAACCCTAATGACATTGCATCTATTGATGTATTAAAAGACGCTTCTGCTGCGGCCATCTTTGGTTCAAGAGGTTCCAATGGTGTAGTCGTTATCAGCTTAAAGAAAGGTGCTTCAGGTCCAATGAAACTGGATGCGAATGTTAGCTTTGGTCTCAACGCTGGTTTCATGAGAAGATATCAAGTGTTGAATGCAGGTCAGTTCAGGTCTGCTTTAACAAAATATGGTGCCAGTTCAACATTGGACGGCGGCCAAAACACAGATGCGTTAAAGGAAATTACGCAAAATAAATTGTCACAGAACTACAGTGTTGGATTGAGCGGCGGTAACGAGTCTGGTAAGTTCAGGGCCTCTTTCCTGGGTTCTACCAACCAGGGTTTCCTGAAAAAGACCAGTCTTGACAAATACCTGGGTACTTTCTCCGGCGACTATAAATTCCTTGACAAGAAATTATCCCTCAATTTTTACCTGATTGCAGGTAATGTTACTGAGAACGCTACTTCAGTGGCCAATAATTCCGGCTCTCAGGGTAACCTTATTGTATCTGCCCTTGCCTGGAACCCCACCCAACCTTTAAGGAAGGCGGATGGTTCTTATAACTATCCTTCCAACGGTACGGGTAACCCCCTGGCATTTAACGATGCTTATAATGATGTTTCTTCTACTGCCAGCTACCTGGGTGGTATCTCCGGTGCCTATAAAATACTGCCTAACCTGGAATACAAACTGCTGTTTGGTATCAATCATTCTGTGGGCAGAAGGCTGGTAGATGTAGACGGATGGATTCCCGGTCTGAATAATCTTTCTGGTCTTGGTAATGCGTACATTGCCAATGCAGAGCTGAATTCTCAGAACATTACGCATACACTGAACTACAAAGCGCAACTGACCCAGAAATTATCGCTGGATGCGTTGGCTGGTTTTGAATACTATAAAAGTTCTTTCAACAGCAATAATATTTTTGGAAACGGGTTCAATACCAATCTTGATTTTAACAACCGTATCGGTGTTAAGTATACAAGTATTTTCCAGAATGCAAAAACAGTTTCACCGCTGTTCACTTTTACCAATCCATCTACTGAGATTCAATCAGTATTTGCAAGGATTAACCTGAACTACAATGACCAGTTCTACCTTACCGGTACTATCCGCGATGATGGTTCCAGCAAATTTGGTGCGAACAACAGGCATGGTCTTTTCCCGTCTGTTAGTGGAAAATGGCAGGTAAGTAATTCATCTTTCATGAAGGACAGCCGTACTTTCAGCAGTCTGGGTCTGCGTGCTTCATGGGGTATTACGGGTAACCAGGAGTTTCCCGCCGGTTCTTCGCAGGAGCAATTCTACCTGAACTCTTACAATAATATCGGTCAGAGCATTGTTGCCAACCCGAACCTGAAATGGGAGGCTACTACCCAATTAAATTTTGGTGTTGATTTCTCCCTGGCGAAAGGACGTATTTATGGTTCAGTAGATTATTATAACAAAAACACCAAAGACATCCTTTTCCAGACCAACTCTATTCAGCCTGCTCCTAATGCTACTTATTTCATTAACCTGCCGGCCAACCTGGTTAACGCAGGTGTTGAATTTGGTGTGGGAGCGACTGTAGTAGATAAGAAAAGTCTTACATGGGATGTAAACTTTAATATTGCCTACAATAAAAATAAAATCAAAAACTTCCTTGACGTAAACACCGGTTTGCCTTTAGTAATCAATACAGGTACTATCGACGGTCAGGGTGTATCCGGAACACTGGCCCAGGTAATTGCCAATGGTTATCCTGTTAATGAATATAACCTGAAACCATTCGGTGGTTTTGACCAGGCAGGTAACCAGATCATCGGTGCTAACCCTGTTTATTCAGGAGACCCCAATCCACATGTCATTGCTGGTTTCGGTACTTCTGTACGTTACAACAAATTTACCTTTACCCTTAATGCAGGCGGTGCTTTTGGCTTCCTGATTTATAACAACACTGCTACATCAGTAACCAATATTGCAGGTATTGTTGCGGGTAGAAATATTGACCTGGCTGCTTACAATTCTGCAGAGAAAGCAGGTAGCGGTGTAGGGGCTTCCACCCGTTTCCTGGAAAAAGGTGATTATATAAAGCTGAGAAATGCTACTGTACGCTACAATTTTGGCAACACAGGCAAATATG
>JANPGT010000009.1:0-3988 GCA_031424135.1 Chitinophagaceae bacterium | reverse complement strand
GTATTTCGGTGCTTATCATGATTTTGTAAAAGAGATATCAGGAGGAACAGCCATCAGCAGGTATAGCGTATTGCTGCCAATAACCCTGCTATTGCTGATAGCAGCCACCGTATATTTAATCAAAAGACCACCTGCATTACAGCGATTTTCCATTTATCTTACTGTACTTTTCACTGTGCTGGTTGTACTGGATCTTTTTTCTTTTTTCAGAAGCGAAATGGAAATAGCCAGCACCGGTAACCGGATATACCAGGGTATGCCCATTTCGCAGCAATATGTTGCATCAGGACTGGCCGACTCTTTAAAACCTGACATTTATTATATTGTTATGGATGAATATACCAGCAACAGGGCACTCAGTGATTTGTGGAAATTTGATAATAGTGGCATTACCTCATGGTTGTTGAACAATGGATTTTACGTAATCCCCGGCAGTCGCAGCAACTACGATTTTACACCATTCTCTGTCAGCTCCACATTCAACATGCAGTATGTTGATTCATTTAAAGGCCAAAAAAAGTATACCCCTGTCAATATGTTGCAGGCTGTAAAATCAATAAGCGAAAATGAAACTTTTGCCATACTGCAAAAGGAAAACTATACAGTTCGTTTTATTGCACCCTTTTCCAGCAGTATTGAAAATTCAGGTATCCCAAAGGCATTTGACGATTTTTCGGAAAAACAGTTGTATGCCCATACCTTACCTGCAAGAATAGAAAGGGATATTTTATGGAATTTCCGATTACAGAAAAATAGTGTTGCAACTGCCGTGGCAGACAGCAAAAATAAAATGGTGAAGGGGGCTGTTGCTGCTACCAGGCTCACTATACAGAAAATAGAGGAAACTGCAGACACTTCCGGCAACCGCCGCCCAAGGTTTGTTTATGGCCATTTCATGATAACGCATAAACCCCATTTTTTTGACTCAACAGGTAAAGTACTGCCATTGAAAGCTATTAATTTCGAGAAGGATTTTTTCAATTCGTATGTTCAGCAGGTGATTTATGCAAACTCGGTTATCAGGGATTTGGTAGGTGTAATAAAGAAAGTAAACAGGAAAAATACGGTGATTATTATTCAGGGTGATCACGGTTTCAGGGATTTGCCTGATTCCATGCAACGCTACCACTTCCCTAACTTCTCTGCTATTTACTTCCCCGACGGTAATTATAATGGGGTCTATGACAGCATGAGTTCGGTTAACACCTTCAGGGTGGTATTAAATCATTATTTTCGTCAGAAATTACCTTATATAAAAGACACTTCAATAGCCGTTAAATTTAAATTATGAACAGCAGTAAATGGACAAAAGAAGCGATAAGTGATGTATATAATTCACCCTTACTGGAACTGATTTACCGTGCCGCCACCGTGCACCGGCAACACCACAATACAGCAGAAGTGCAGGTGTGTACCCTGTTGTCTATTAAAACCGGGGGCTGTTCAGAAGATTGTGCTTACTGCCCGCAGGCCGCCCGTTACGATACTGGTGTGAATGTGCAGCCGCTGATGCAAACGGCAGACGTAATGGAATATGCTGCCAAAGCAAAAGCAGCTGGCTCTACGCGGTTTTGCATGGGGGCCGCCTGGCGTGAAGTGCGCGACAACCGCGATTTTGACCGCGTGATTGAAATGGTAAAAGGCGTTAATACGCTGGGCATGGAAGTATGCTGTACTATGGGAATGCTTACAGAAGCGCAGGCCGGCAAACTGCACGCGGCAGGTTTGTATGCATACAACCATAATATTGATACATCGTCTGAACATTACGGCGATATTATAACCACCCGCACTTACACAGACAGGTTACAGACACTTGACAATGTACGCAGGGCCGGCATCAGCGTGTGCAGCGGCGGTATCATTGGGCTGGGCGAAACGCATGAAGACCGGATAGGGATGCTGTTTACACTTTGCAACCTGCCCAAACACCCGGAAAGCGTACCCATCAATGCCCTGGTAAGGGTAAAAGGAACACCCCTGCAGGATAATAAGAAGGTAGATATATGGGATATGGTGCGTATGATTGCTACGGCGCGCATCCTGATGCCCCAAACAATGGTAAGACTTAGTGCCGGCAGAACCGAAATGAGTGTGGCAGAGCAGGCTATGTGTTTTATGGCGGGGGCCAATTCTATTTTCGCCGGGGATAAATTACTCACTACGCCAAATCCGTCTTTTGATGAAGATAAAGCCATGTTTGATCTGCTGGGGCTGCAGCCAAGGGAAGCGTTTAAACAGGAAAAAACGGAGCAGATGCAGGCGGCAGGCAATGTCTAGCGCTGTGCCATCATAAGACCGGGTATCTTATTTTCCAGCTCACTGCAGAAGTATTGCTGTCCTGCATACACCTCATGGATGGCCCTGAATACTTCTTCGTACGCGGCATTTTTTGTTACATAGCCCCATGCCCCGGCCTGCAGCATGCGTTTTACATATACAGCGTCTGCATGCATAGACATGCCCACTACTTTTATACCGGGATGACGCCTTGTAATGATCTCAGTAGCATCAATGCCATTGAGCGGCTGCATGTTAATGTCCATTAAAAAAACATCAGGACTGTACAGGTGGGCAGCTTCTACCGCCTCCTGCCCGTTGCAGCATTTGGCTACTACCTCAAATGCCTCATTGGAAGAAAGTATGAAATGCCAGATAGCCCTCACCTGGGCATGATCGTCTGCAATTGCTACTCTAATCATAGGATTTGTATATGTTTTGTGGTGCGTGATTATGACGAAACAAAATTGGCCCGGTTGCAACTGAAAACGTTAATTTCTTTATATACGGCAACCTTGCCCTGATGGTTTTAAAAGGAGTGGATATACAGGATGCACTGCGAGAAGTAAATTTATTCAAGAATCGTCATATGATAAAAACTGATAATGATTAGCCGGCTGCAAATTGTACGTAACCCCCAGTAAGGTTTTACACGTATCGCTTTGCAGGCGTTTCTCAATGCACAAAACAAAGGTTGAGGCCAAGCTGGTTATAGCCGGTATTGTTCTGGTAATGACTGCGTGCATAACGTATCTGTAATTGTTTGAAGAGTACACCAACACCCAATGATAAACCGGTAAGCCCGGTGGCCGTGTTGGCTATCTGCAGTTCTTTGTGCAGCAGGTAATTATACCCCAGCGTAAGCTCTATTTTATTGCCTATAAATACCTGGGCACCTGCTACCAGGTGCCGGAAGATTTTATCGGCGGTGAAAGCTCTTTCATTGCTGTTTTGACCCTGTGCATTACTGTTATTAAACGCGGTATCATTGTAGCGGATGTTAAACTGGTGAAGATGGTGTGCTGTTAGCGAAAACTGAAGGGGTGCATGGGCCAGTCGTTTTGTAAAGCCCAGTTGTATGTCAAAAGGCAAATCATCCGGTGTTGAATTCAGGTATTTTTTTACCTGCACACCCATATTTTTCATCAGCAATGAAAATTGCAGAAGTTTTGTACTGTCGTACCACGAAACACCGGCATCCATGGCTATTGCAGCCGATCGGTACAGGCCATAACTGGAATTGATAAATTTCACCGCCATTCCATAATGCCATTTTTGTGCATACTGCCTGGAGGCAGATAGCTGCACCGCATAATCTGAAGGGTGAAGGCTGCCGAAAGTATTGCCGGAAGCATCTGTTTGGGTAATACTGCCATAGTCAATAAAATGAACACCTGCCGCAAAATTGGTTTTCCATTTATCATAGTGCCAGGCAAAAACACTGTGGTAGTTTTTAACACCCGCATACATATTATTGAACGATACATGCAGCTGTGCATGCATTCCATCTCTTAACAGCGAAGGGTTGTTGAATGCCATGCCCGCATCGTTACTGATAGCAGAAATATTTATGGCACCCAGGGCAGACAGCTGGGGTGTGGTGGGTAATTTTAGAAAATTATAAGCAGCATTGCCGCCCAGTGTTTGGGCAGTAGCGGTAAAATAACCGCTCAGCACTACCATGCAGTAAAAAATGGTTTTTTGTATG
>JANPGT010000008.1:0-7971 GCA_031424135.1 Chitinophagaceae bacterium | reverse complement strand
GAGTCCCAACAACGGCTGGGCCATGAACTTTCCCGTCCGCGGATTTAATGAGTGCATGATAATGTATATTCTGGCAGCCAGCGCAGAAAACTACCCCGTCAGCGCCGCTGTATATCACCGCGGCTGGGCTGAAAGTAATTTCTTTAAAAATGGCAGGGAGTTTTACGGTTACAAATTGCCGTTGGGTTTTGATTACGGAGGTCCGCTGTTTTTCTCGCAATATTCATTTCTGGGCTTAGATCCGCGTGGCCTGAAGGACCGCTATGCAGATTACTGGGAACAGAACAGGAATCATACTTTAATTAATCACGCATATTGCCTCGACAATCCAAAAAAATTCAAAGGTTATGGAGAAAACTGCTGGGGATTGACAGCCTCAGATACGTACAACGGTTACAATGCTTTTTCTCCCACCAACGATGAGGGCACCATTACGCCTACTGCCGCACTTTCAGCTTTTCCGTATACGCCGGAGTATTCTATGAAGGCATTGAAACATTTCTATTTTGATTTGGGCGATAAAATATGGGGTGAATATGGTTTTACAGATGCATTTAAACAAACCCAGAACTGGTATGCAAATTCCTACCTGGCCATTGACCAGGGACCGGAAGTAGCCATGATAGAAAATTACAGAACGGGAATGTTGTGGAAATTATTTATGAGCTGCCCTGAAATACAGAGAGGCTTAAAGAAATTGGATCTTCAGAGTCCCTGGTTGAAAGATAAATGACGCAGGGCAAATCACCCAATCACACGATCCCGCAATCAGCAATATTTAATAGCTTTAGTAAAACAATGCCATATGAAAAAGACACTGTCGCGCAGTGAATTTTTACAACGCACAGCAATGGCCGGGGCGGCGGCTTTGTTGTCTTCCCTGGAAGGTTTGGCTACACCGGCCGACGGGGCAAAATTGAAACTGGCCCTCATTGGCTGCGGCAGTGTAAGCAACCGTTATATCCCCCACCTGCAAACCTCCTCTTTAATTGAGATTGTAAGTCTCTGCGATATAAAATATGAAAGAGCACAGGAGCAGAATACAAAGTATAAGGTAAACGCCGCTACCTATCCGCATATTGACGCTATGCTGGCGGGTGTTCCGTTTGATATGATGATCACCACCACCGATATGCAGCGGCATGGCGAACTCAATAAAAAAGCGCTATTGGCAGGCAAACATGTATGGAGCGAAAAGCCCATGGCCAACACCTATGCAGAGGGAAAGGCATTGTTTGACCTGGCAAAAAGCAAGGGTCTCCGCATCTGGGGTGCCCCGGCAGTGGTAAACAGCCCGCAGTTTGCTTTTATGAGTAAATGTATTCAGGAGGGCAGACTGGGCAGGGTGGCCAGTGCCCATGGGCAATACGGGCATACGGGTCCGGGCTGGAGTGCTTTCTTTTACGAAAAAGGGGGTGGCAGCATGCCCGACCTGGGCGTGTACAATCTGGCAACGCTCACCGGATTGCTGGGCCCGGCAAAAAGCGTGATGGCCATGACAAGTATTGTAAACCCGGAACGTACGGTAGATGACAAGGGAAAAATAAAAGTGGAAGCAGAAGACAATGCACACATCCTGCTGGAACACGAAAAGGGCGCTATCTCACACGTCATGTGCGGGTTCAATTATTTTGACCCACATGGCCACGAAGCAAAAGGACAAACATTGCATTCCATTCAAATTTTTGGTGACCATGGCAATATGCGTTTAATCGGGTACGACTGGGAGCCACTAGGCGTATACCTGGATAATTCCTGGACCGAACCTGCTCAACTGCTGCAGGAAGATGCCGCGGGCTACGAATGGCAGGAAGGTGCCACTAAAGTGGGCGAGGCTCTTGTGAAAGCCATTGAACCACGCATTGCGGCAGAGCACGCACTGCATGTGCTGGAAATTATTGAAGCAGCCAGGGCCTCCTCTGCCAGTGGCAGAAAAATAGCGTTGCAGTCTTCCTTTAAGTGGCCCATGGTATAACCACAAAACAACACACCTATTTGTAAAATTCTAAAAATAGCCGTATGACAAAATTTCAATTTACACCACAGCAGCTGGATGATTATAACAGAGATGGATATATAATTGTCAGGAATTTTTTGCAGCAGCAGGAAGTAGATAAGCTCTACAATATTGCCGTGGAAGACGATACCATGAAGAAACATTCTTTTGATTTGAATGATCAGACCGGCAAAAAAACAAAACTGGCGCTGTGGTATACACCGGGTAACGATGCCTATGGCCTGCTTACCAAGAGTGAGAAAATGGTGGAATCAGTTAATAAACTGATGGAAGGCGACAGCGCTGTTTGTCATTTCCACAGCAAGCTGATGCAGAAAGAACCTAAAGTAGGCGGCGCCTGGGAATGGCACCAGGACTATGGCTACTGGTACAAAAACGAGTTCCTGCTACCCAACCAGATGATATCTGTAATGATTGCCATTACAGCAGCAACGCAGCAAAACGGTTGCCTGCAGGTGATAAAGGGCACACATAAGATGGGCCGTATAGAGCATGGCTTTGCCGGCGAGCAGGTAGGTGCATCCCAGCATTATGTAGACCTGGCTTTAAAGACCATGGAGCTGGTATACGTGGAGTTGCAGGCCGGCGATGCCCTGTTTTTTCACGCTAACTTATTGCACCGTTCTGCCGCCAATCTTTCCGATAATTCCAGGTGGTCGCTCATCTCCTGCTATAACCGGAGCGCCAATATACCTTATAACGAGCCCTCTGCTTCCAGTACCGTTCCGCTGCAGACAGTCCCAGACGAGGCATTGCTGCAATGGGAAACAAGTGGGCTGGGTGTGGGATCCAATTTCCTGGAAAAAGAAAAAGATCAGGCTTTAAAATAATACAAGCACCAACCAATGAATAAATTCTTTTCTCCTGGGCCGATACGGCAACAGCAGGGACTGGCGGTAATACGAATAATAGTAGGCCTGTTGATGGTATACCACGGCTGGGAGGTATTTGACCCCGCTACCATGCAGGGTTATGCAGGCTGGGATCAGTTTAAAGGGATGTCTTCTCCGGCACTGATGGTGTACCTGGGTAAGGGTGCCGAACTGGTGGCTGGTTTGTTGCTGACGGCAGGTTGCCTCACAAGACTCGCTGCGCTGGTGCTGATAGTAACCATGCTGTATATTTCTTTTTTTGTAGGCCATGGTAAAATCTGGTACGATGATCAGCATCCTTTTTTGTTTGTATTGCTGGGCTTGGTATTTATCTTTTCTGGTTCCGGCAGCTGGAGCATAGACGGCCTGCTGCATAAAAATAAAATCAGTCAACCATGAGCGATAGCCTGCAAGTGAATATTAATGGCAAAGCAACGGCGATGAATACTTATGATGCCATTGTGGTGGGCAGCGGTATCAGCGGTGGCTGGGCCGCCAAAGAACTGTGCGAACATGGAATGAAAACACTGGTGCTTGAAAGGGGGCGGGAGGTAGAACATATCAAAGATTACCCAACAGCCAACTTATCGAGGTGGGAGCTTCCGCATCGCGGGCAAATAACAACCCAGACAACAACTGAAAATCCGCTCATCAGTAAAGCGGCGGGTTACGGAGAAGATACACAGCATTTTTTTGTAAAAGATGCAGACCATCCCTATGTGCAGGAGAAGCCCTTCGACTGGATAAGGGGTTACCAGGTAGGCGGTAAATCACTCACCTGGGGCCGCGCCTGCGCAAGATGGAGTGCATTTGATTTTACTGCACCCGAACGCTACGGGTATGGCGCAGGTTTCCCCCTGGGATACGATGAAATTAAAGACTGGTACAGCTATGTAGAAAAATTTATTGGGGTTTGTGGTAACGCCGATGGTATTCCCTCCATGCCCGATGGCGAATTTCTACCAGCCTATGAACTCAATTGTGTAGAGCAGCACCTGCAGCAGGTTATCAAAGAGAAATTTGGCCGGCATTATGTGTCGGGCAGGTGGGCCCACATTACCGAGCCCAAACAGGTGCATATTGACCAGGGCCGCACACAATGCCTTAACCGCAACCTTTGTATGCGGGGTTGCCCGCTGGGTGGCTATTTCAGCTCCGTAAGCAGCACGCTGCCCTGGGCAAAAAAAACAGGTAAGCTCACCGTGCGGCCACATTCCGTAGTGCATTCTGTTATTTACGATGAGCAGAAAAAGAAAGCGGTAGGGGTGAGGGTGATTGATGCGCTTACCAAAAAAAGCACTGATTATTTTGCCAGCATTGTTTTTGTAAATGCGTCTGCGCTGAATACCAATTTAATTTTACTGAACTCTGTTTCGGGCAGGTTTCCCAACGGGCTGGGCAACGATAGCGGACTGCTGGGCAGGTATATTTGTTTTCATAACTACCGGGGAAGTATGAACGGGGAAATAGACGGCTTTACAGACAAGTATTACAAAGTAGCAAAACCGGCTGAATGCATTATTGCCAATTTCAGGAACGTAGAAAAACGGGATACTGATTTTTATGGTGGCTATGTGGTGTATTCCGGTGCCAGCCGGCAAACACTGAGCGAAGAAAATATTCACCCACTGCTGGGCGCAGCCTACAAAGAGGCCCTCTGCCAACCCGGTGGCTGGGGCGTATATATGTACATGCAGGGCGAAACCATTGCCAAAGCCGGCAATCATGTAAGACTGAGTACTACAGAAAAAGATCAATGGGGGATGCCTTTGCTGATTACTTCTGTAGGCTACGATGACAATGACGATAAAATGGTCAAAGACTTCCTGGAGCAGGGAACGGCCATGATGGAAGCAGCGGGCGTGAAGAATATCAGCACACGGGATAGTATGCAGGCGCCCGGTCTTGACATCCATGAGATGGGAGGTGCGCGCATGGGCAATGATCCAAAAACATCTCTGCTAAACGAATGGAACCAGTTGCACCATTGTAAAAACGTCTTTGTAACCGATGGCGCCTGCATGACGAGCACCGGCAGCCAAAGCCCCTCTATTTTATATATGGCATTTACGGCCAGGGCGGTAAAACATGCGGTGGAAGAATTGAAGAAGGGAAATATCTGAATGACGATTTTTAAGAGTTAAAAGGATAGGAGTTGGTTTGTTGCAAGCTCTTTTACCTCCGTGAAAACCTCCTTTTCCTCTGTGGTAAAAGCAAGTCATATTAATGAGCAGTAATATTATATCATGAAAAAAATCCTTATAGTACTGTCAATATTTGTCACTACATTGACAAATGCCCAACAGAAAACTTATTGTAATCCCATTAACATAGACTACGGTTACACGCCCATCCCCAATTTCAGCGAATGGGGCCGTCATCGTGCTACGGCAGACCCGGTGATTGTAAACTATAAAGGCGAATTCTATTTGTTTTCTACCAACCAGTGGGGGTACTGGTGGAGCAGCGATATGCTGAACTGGACCTTTATCTCCAAAAAATTCCTTCGTCCATGGAACGGCGGGGTGTACGATGAACTTTGCGCACCGGCAGTGGGCATCGTGGGTGATACCATGATTGTATTTGGATCTACCTATACCAGCAAGTTTACCATCTGGATGAGTACCAACCCCAAGGCCAATGAATGGAAGCCATTGGTAGATTCGTTTGATATTGGTGGCTGGGACCCTGCATTTTTTACAGACGATGACGGTAAGTTATACATGTACAATGGCAGTAGTAACCGTTATCCCCTCTATGGCATCGAATTAAACCGCAAAACCTTTCAACCCATTGGCACACGTAAAGAAATGTACCTGCTGGAACCAGACCGTTATGGTTGGCAGCGCTTTGGGGAGTATATGGACAATACCTTCCTGGATCCTTTTATTGAAGGTGCCTGGATGACCAAACACAACGGCAAATACTACCTGCAATACGGCGCACCCGGTACAGAGTTCAGCGGTTATGCAGACGGGGTAGTAGTGGGTGACGGGCCATTGGGGCCTTTTACGCCACAATCAGATCCCCTGAGTTTTAAGCCAGGTGGTTTTGCCCGCGGCGCCGGTCATGGAGGTACTTTCCAGGACAATCAAAATAATTACTGGCATATCAGCAGCATGATAGTCACCGTTAAAAATACTTTTGAAAGAAGACTGGGTATCTGGCCTGCCGGGTTCGACAAAGACAATGTGATGTTCTGCGATGCGTCTTTTGGAGATTACCCGCATTATTTACCGCACCCCGCTGGCCCCCTGAGAGGCGAGTCAGCCAACCCGCAGCCCACACTTAGCCAAGAGGCAGATAAAAATAAAAGAAACAAGAAAGATGGAGAAAGTGGGCAAGTATTAGATAAAGGAACTTCGAAAAGCGGGCTCGGTGCGTTGGGCACTCCCCTGTTGGGGGAGCCGGAGGGGACAGGGGCTGGATCTTTCACCGGCTGGATGTTACTTAATTATAACAAGCCGGTGCAGGTGTCTTCCACATGGGCCAGTTACTATGCCAATTTTGCAACGGATGAAAATATAAAAACCTACTGGAGCGCTGCTACCGCCAATAAGGGCGAATGGATACAAACTGACCTGGGAAATATGTCAACAGTAAACGCTATACAAATCAACTACGCAGACCAGGACGTAGACAGCAACCGCCTGGGCAAATGGCCCGGCCAATACCACCAGTATAAATTGTATTCTTCGGCCGATGGAAAAAAATGGAACCTGCTGGTAGATAAAAGCAATAATAAAACCGATATTCCCCATGAATACGTGGAGTTGGTGGCCCCTGTGCAAACACGTTATATTAAACTGGAGAATATTCATATGCCTACAGGCAAATTTGCCGTCAGTGGTTTAAGGGTATTTGGCAATGGCAATGGCAAACCGCCGGATACTGTCAGCCAATTTTTTGTATTAAGAACAGAGAAGGATAAGCGCAGTGCGTATATAAAATGGAACCCGGTAAACAATGCATTTGCCTATAATATCTATTATGGCACGGCGCCCGATAAAATGTATAATTGTGTACTGGTGCACAGCAATAACGAATATTGGTTTAAGGCCATGGACAACCGGAAGCCGTATTTTTTCAGGATTGAATCTGTAAATGAGAATGGCGTTTCGGCTATGAACAGGATTGTGGCGGTTGAATAGTTGATTGCCCGCCCGGATGGCCTGATCGGACGGGGTCGGTTGATTGTCGCCGTTGTTGGTGTTTTCACCATAGCCGTCAACCTAAGGTTGTTGCTGGCTTTTATCAGGTTGACACCGGTACCCCCGCAAGACGCCTATTTTCCCGTCAGCTTTATTCAAAAGCTGAATAAAGCGATGGATGATAGTAGTTACAAAAGATGATATAGCTCCTCAAAGGGAAAATCAGCGGCGGCGGGGGTACAAAGCCCGCCGGCTTTGAGGCGATTGATTTAAAAGGGCAGGAGGAAACAGTAACCTTACATCTAATTTGCTTAAGTTGACGGCGATGGTGAAAACACCAACAACCACGTCAGTGGCGATCTTATGACCAACAATCGAAACTTAAGGAAATGAATTTGCTGGTCACATGACCAACAACGGCGGCGAAAGAAAATCTATTTATTGAAATGCATGTAAATGAGTAATATGAAAATAATATGCAAAGAATTAGCGACTATTGGCTTTTTTCTGATGAGTTTTACCGGCTTGCTGGCGCAGCAGCCTGCATTTTACAACGACATACAGGCTTTTAAGCAAAAGGATGCGGCTCAGCCACCTGCCCTGCATTCCATCCTGTTTGTAGGTAGTTCCTCTTTTACTAAATGGACCGATGTACAGGAATATTTTCCAGGCTACCCCATTTTAAACCGCGGTTTCGGAGGTTCCTCCCTGCCCGACGTTATTCGATATGCCAATGATATTATTTTCCCATATCAACCCAAACAAATTGTCATCTATTGCGGAGAGAACGATTTGGCTGCATCAGATACGGTTACAACAGCCATGGTAGTGGCGCGTTTCACCGGCTTGTTCAGTATGATTAGGAAACAGCTGGGTGAAGTGCCCGTATTATTTGTGTCGCTGAAACCCAGTCCCAGCCGCAGCAGGCTCT
>JANPGT010000007.1:0-1842 GCA_031424135.1 Chitinophagaceae bacterium | reverse complement strand
TCCCTGGAAACGGTCATTTACTTTTAGAGAATAACTCTTCTCATAAGTCAGCAGACCCCAGTAATAAAAATGCGGCCACAGCCCATACCGGTCGTAGTTTACAAAGCTGGTAAAATCATTATTGGTTTGCCTTCCATTCTGCCTTCCATATACCCAGGCGGCACCACTATTCAGGGATTTATTCTTGTTGTTAATATTGAATTTAACAACATTACTCAGCACAAAAGAATTGCTGGTACTGGTTTGGTTGAATATGCCGGTAGCCGCGAAGCCCAGGTAATGGTGTATGCTGTCGCTGAACTGCGCCGCCACCTGCCTGCCTGCGAGTACGGCTACGACTGCCATTAATAAATATTTTATCCCCCATCTTTTCATATCAAAAACTTTAGCAACAGTTACCTGCGTACAGGCCTCCTGCAAAATAAAACCCCGGCTGCATTACCAACCGGGGTGTTGTTATTTTCTGCCTCATGGCCCGGCAATAGACCGCTTATTTCAGTTTCATATCATTGATAATGCCTTCTACTTTCTTATCCAGTTCAGCATTCACTTTATCAAAATCTGCCACACTGGCCAATGTTGTATTCACACTGAAATAGAATTTAATCTTTGGCTCGGTACCGCTGGG
Organism: Chitinophagaceae bacterium; assembly: GCA_031424135.1. Classification (GTDB taxonomy): domain Bacteria; phylum Bacteroidota; class Bacteroidia; order Chitinophagales; family Chitinophagaceae; genus JACMLD01. Next base: position 1,214 of record JANPGT010000007.1, on the reverse strand, counting down.
ACGGGCAGAAATCTTGCTGCCATCGGCCAGTATAAACTGCAGCACGTTCGATTTGGGTAAATCAATCGTCCAGCTTTCGCCGGTCTGCAGGTTGGTACCCTTCTTCAGTTCGTAATCCAGCAGCTGAGCCACGGCAACACCATTGATAACCCTGGGCGGGTTACTGCGGTAGCCTTCCATCATACCGGCAATCTGCTGCTGACCATCCATGCCTTTTTTAGTAATGGAGATCAGCGATTCTTTATAAAAACCATACTGCACATAAAGATCCAGCAGTTTATCGTACAAAGATTTTCCCTTGTCTTTCTCATAGGCGGCCATTTCGCAGAGCAGGGCCACGGCGCTTACCGCATCCTTATCACGAATTTTATCGCCAATCATCAAACCATAACTTTCTTCGCCGCCTACAATGTATTCTTCCTTGCCTTCTTTCTCTTTGATGAGTTCAGCGATCCATTTAAACCCGGTGAGTACATTGTAGCAGGCTACACCATTGGCAGCAGCTATCTTATCAATCAGCTCGGTGGTAACAATGGTTTTTATCACCATATCGTTGGGCTTGGCAACACCTTTGGCCTTGCGTGCCTCAATCATATAATTGCAGGCCAGTACAGCAGTTTGGTTACCGTTTACCAGCAGCCAGTTGCCTTTATTGTCCTTGATTGCGATGCCGACGCGGTCAGCGTCGGGGTCAGTACCTAATAAAATATCTGCATTTAGTTCCCTGGCTTTTTTCAAACCAATACTCATGGCTTCGCTTTCTTCCGGGTTGGGATATACTACCGTGGGGAAATTGCCATCCGGTACAGCCTGCTCATCCACAATCGTAACATTGGTAAACCCAAAACGCTTTAATACCTCAGGTACCAGTTTTATACCGGTGCCGTGTATGGGTGTGTATACTATTTTCAGATCTTTTTGCCTGGCTATCACTTCCGGGTAAACGCTGAGGCCCTTCACCATGTCTATGTATGCATTGTCGATGTCAACACCTACCTGGGTAATATTGGCTTCGCCCCCACTCCACTTTACTTCGTCTACAGAAGCTATTTTGTCTACTTCTTTGATCACGTCTTTATCATGCGGTGGCACCAATTGGCCACCATCGTTCCAGTAGGCTTTATAGCCATTGTACTCTTTGGGGTTGTGAGAGGCAGTACATACCACGCCTCCCTGGCAACCCAGGTGGCGAATGGTAAAGCTCAGTTCTGGCG
>JANPGT010000006.1:0-2667 GCA_031424135.1 Chitinophagaceae bacterium | reverse complement strand
CCGTCCGGCGTTTATCCCGGTGTTCGGGTTTCCTAACCGACCACTGTTTTCAAAAAACGGCAAGCTGCTAGGTTTTAGCTATTAGCCATTGGCGCTGCCCTGTAGAGGTTTCCGAATGTATGGCTAAAACTGACGACTAATAGCTAAAAGCTGAACTACAGGTTCCCGTCATCCATCAACTCCCGCTCAATTTCTTCCATCTGTATAATATCCCAGGCTTCGCTTTCGGTGGGGGTAAAGTTCAGTACTTCAAGAAAGCCCTTTTCGTCTAAGTAGTCTTCCAGCGCCGGCTGCAATCCGCATACAACAAAAGAGGCGTTTTGTTCGTAATAGGATTGCTGTATTTTTACAATAGCCTCAGCAGCAGCATCGTCCATGGTTTGGATGTCCTTACAATTCAGAATTACATTTTTGACATTGTTTTTGAGGTCTAATTGTAAACATTGCTCCAGTTCTGCTGTCATATTAGCAGCAATTACCAGTTCTCCGATGGTAATGACATGGAATTTCTCTTTGGTATCTGTTTTGACATTCATAGTTCTTACAATTTTACGCCTGTTAAAAACGTTTTGTACCGGGCAAACTTTTACCCAATCATCCCGTACTGTTGAAAAAGGGCAAGCGTTGTTAACAGGCAGCAACAGGAATCAAAAATATTCGTTATTATTGTATCACCCATAAATCCTGGAAAACATGGACAACAATTTTTCAGCACAAGTAAAGGAGATTATCTCTTACAGCAGGGAAGAAGCATTGCGTCTTGGCAATGACTTCATAGGCACAGAGCATCTGTTGCTGGGCTTAATCCGGGAGGGCGATAACACCGCTATCCGCATTCTCAAAAGTTTCAACGTGGATTTGTACGAGCTGCGCAAGGAAATTGAACTGGCAGTAAAAGACAAAACGGGAAAGAACATCGCTAATATTAATAGCCTTCCCCTTACCAAGCAGGCAGAGAAAGTGATACGTGTTACGGTGCTGGAGGCAAAAGCGCTCAAGAGCACCACGGTAGAAAAGGAGCACCTGATGCTGTCTATTCTCAAGAACAAGGAAAATATTGCTACACAAATTTTAAATCAGTTTGACGTGGATTACGATTTATTCAGAAATGAACTGGGCGTGGCCAAAGGCAACGATGTACGCAGTGAGTATTCAGAAGAAGGCGATGATGAGTTTGATGAAGAAAAGAAATACGCGCAGCAAAAATCAAAAGCCGCCGGCGCTGCCAAAAGCAAGACACCGGTATTGGATAATTTTGGACGCGATATTACCCGCCTGGCAGAAAACGGCTCCCTGGACCCTATTGTAGGACGGGAAGAAGAAATTGAGCGTGTATCGCAGATTTTATCAAGAAGAAAAAAGAACAATCCTATTTTAATTGGCGAACCGGGTGTGGGTAAAACCGCCATCGTGGAAGGCCTTGCCCTGCGCATTGTACAAAGAAAAGTATCGAGGGTGTTGTTTGATAAAAGGGTAGTGAGCCTTGACCTGGCAGCGCTGGTAGCCGGTACCAAATACCGCGGCCAGTTTGAAGAAAGGATGAAGGCCATTATGAACGAACTGGAGAAAAACCGCGATGTTATCCTGTTCATCGATGAAATCCACACCATTGTAGGTGCAGGCGGCGCCAGTGGTTCGCTGGATGCCAGCAATATCTTTAAGCCCGCCCTTGCCAGGGGAGAACTGCAATGCATAGGCGCTTCTACACTGGATGAGTACCGCATGTACATTGAAAAAGATGGCGCATTGGACAGGCGTTTCCAGAAAGTAATGGTAGACCCGCCAAGTGTGGACGAAACCATCCAGATACTTACCAACATACAGAGCAAGTACGAAGATTTTCACAACGTTATTTATTCGCCCGAGGCCATTGAAGCCTGTGTTAAACTGAGCGACCGCTACATGACAGACAGGCTGCTGCCTGATAAAGCCATCGACGTACTGGATGAAGTAGGTGCCCGTGTGCATTTGAAAAACATCAATGTACCGCAGGATGTAGTAGACCTGGAAAAGAAAATTGAAGACGTTAAGAACGAAAAAAATAAGGTCGTAAAAAGCCAGAAATTTGAAGAAGCCGCTTCGCTGCGCGATACTGAAAAACGCCTGGCAGAAGAACTGGAAAAAGCCAAAAACCAGTGGGAAGAAGAAAGCAAGCACAAACGCTATCCCATAGACGAAGATGCCATTGCAGAAGTAGTGAGTATGATGACCGGCATACCTGTAAAACGGATGGTGCAGGCAGAAACAGACAAGCTGCGTAAGATGAACGAGGATATGAAGGGCATGGTAGTGGGCCAGGACGAAGCCATTTTAAAAGTGGTGAAAGCCATCCAGCGTAACAGGGTAGGGTTGAAAGATCCTAAAAAGCCCATCGGTACATTTATCTTTCTTGGACCTACCGGCGTGGGTAAAACCGAGCTGGCAAGGGCATTGTCTAGGTATATGTTCGACAGTGAAGACTCACTTATCCGCATAGATATGAGTGAGTATATGGAGAAGTTTACGGTAAGCCGTTTAATTGGTGCGCCTCCGGGTTATGTGGGTTATGAAGAAGGCGGTCAGCTGACAGAAAAAGTAAGACGTAAACCATACAGCGTTATCCTGCTGGATGAAATTGAAAAGGCTCACCCGGATATCTACAATATTCTGTTGCAGGTGCTGGATGAT
>JANPGT010000005.1:0-2685 GCA_031424135.1 Chitinophagaceae bacterium | reverse complement strand
ATCCCGGGATGATGTTTTTGATTGGGTTTGCAATAACTGTGGCTTATGTTTACAGCGTAGCTATTGTTTTTGGTTTGCAGGGTATGGATTTCTTCTGGGAACTGGCAACATTGATCCTGATAATGCTGCTCGGGCATTGGATAGAGATGAAATCTATTGCGGGCGCATCAAAAGAACTAGAATTATTGGTACAGTTAATGCCTGCCGACGCACATATGGTCATGCCTGATAGGGTGCATGAGGTGAAAACGGATACACTGAAAGAAAATGATATCATTCTTATAAAGCCCGGCGAAAAAGTGGCGGCTGATGGCATTATCCTGGAAGGTGATAGCTTTTTGAATGAAGCTATGTTGACAGGGGAGTCAAAACCTGTACAAAAGACAAAGGGCGATAAAGTAATTGCCGGGGCCATTAATGGTAACGGAGCAATAAAAGTTACGGTTTCTCATGCTGCAAAAGATTCCTACCTGTCACAGGTGATAAAACTGGTGGCTGATGCACAAAAATCAAAATCAAAAACACAACTGCTGGCCGATAAAGCAGCAAAATGGCTGACCATTATTGCTTTGGTTTCAGGTATTGCTACTTTTTTGTACTGGTATTTAACGGGACAGTCGCTGGCATTTGCTATGGAAAGAATGGTAACTGTTATTGTCATTTGCTGCCCCCATGCATTGGGCCTGGCAGTACCGCTGGTGGTTGCAAAATCTACTGCTTTATCTGCTAAAAATGGGTTGCTTATTAAAAATAGAACAGCCTTCGAAAATGCAAGGAAAATAACGACTATCGTTTTTGATAAAACAGGAACGCTCACGGTTGGAAAATTTGAAGTGTCAAAGATTGTATCTGTTAAACCTGCGTTTACTGAAAATGAAATTATTAGATTATCTGCGGCACTTGAACAAAATTCAGAACACCCGATTGCAACGGGTATTCTGCAGAAGGCGAAGGAACTTTCTATTTCAATACCTGCAACAACAGATTTTAATGCCATTACCGGCAAGGGTGTTGAAGCTATAATTGACGCAAGAAAGATCATGGTAGTCAGTCCGGGTTATTTGAAAGAGAATAAAATTCCCATCCCGGCAAACTTCGCTGCCAATGAAATTGAGACAGTAGTCTTCCTGATTGTAAACAATGAAATGGCCGGGTATATCGCATTGTCAGATGAAATCCGTCCCGAGTCAGCAGGTGCCATTGAAACGCTGAAACAAAACAAGATAAAATCGATTTTGCTTACGGGAGATAATAACAAAGTGGCAAAAGCGGTGAGTGAAAAATTAGGCATGGAAAGCTTTATTGCCGAAGTATTGCCACATCAAAAACTTGAAAAAATAAAAGAGCTTCAAAGTAAGGGAGAATTTGTTGCAATGACCGGCGATGGGGTGAATGATGCGCCGGCACTGGCCCAGGCGGATGTGGGCATTGCCGTGGGCAGCGGCAGCGATATAGCTGCAGAAACGGCTGGTATTATACTGGTGAACAGCAATCCTAAAGACATTGTTAACCTTGTTTTATTTGGCAAAGCAACCTACCGTAAGATGATACAGAACCTGGTTTGGGCCACCGGGTATAATATTGTGGCATTGCCTTTGGCAGCAGGGGTACTGTATAAGCAGGGTATTTTATTGAGTCCTGCGGCAGGCGCGGTGTTGATGACCGTCAGCACAGTCGTGGTAGCTATCAATGCCAGTATGTTAAAAGTGAAAAATCATTGATATGGAAGACTTTGATCAAAAGCAGCATTGGGAAAAAATCTATGAAACCAAAGAGGAACACCAATTTAGTTGGTTTCAGGAATATCCTGCCACCTCTATTGAATTTTTAGCATTGTTTAGTCTTCCTAAAACCGCCAATATCATTGATATTGGCGGTGGCGACAGCCATTTTGCTGATGCATTAATTACATTGGGCTATGAAAATATCTGGGTATTGGATATTTCAGAAAAATCCATCGAAAGGGCCAGGGCCAGATTGGGACAAAAAGGGGAAAAAATTAAATGGGTCGTGTCTGATATATTGGATTTTACCCCTGGGGTGAAATTTGATTTCTGGCATGACAGGGCTGCTTTTCATTTCCTGACCAGCGATAGTAAAATAGAAAAATATGTTGCTATAGCTGAAATGGCCATTAAGCCTGATGGGTATTTGATATTAGGTACATTTTCCGAAAATGGCCCTCAAAAATGCAGCGGTTTGGAAATAAAGCAATATTCCGAAGCGGCCATGTCAGGCAGGTTTAATAAATCGTTTGAAAAAATAAAATGTATTGAGGAAATCCATACGACACCTTTTGCTACACAGCAAAGCTTTTTGTTTTGCAGTTTTAAAAGAATTAAAAGAAGTGTAGTCGGCCGGATAAAAAGAAACAAAATGAAAAAAATACTAATAATAGTGGTTGGTTTAACTATTTGCTCATTGGCAGTTGGCCAGGAAATGAAAGGGATGGATATGCATGGAAAGAAAATTGAAAGGCAGGTGCCAACGGTTACCTATACCTGTGTAATGCATCCTGAAATCCATTCCGGTAAGCCGGCTAACTGTCCAAAATGCGGCATGAAGCTGATAAAGGAAAAAAGCAAAGCTGTTGCACAGCCGGTGGTGAAAAATACGGATGAAATGGTCATGACGGGAGATACCGTTTCGCCAAAAGATACTGGTAAGAAGAATAATGTGCAGATG
>JANPGT010000004.1:0-3189 GCA_031424135.1 Chitinophagaceae bacterium | reverse complement strand
TATCGCTGCTGCTGAATACCCTGGTAGACCTGCTGAGCAAACAATTATTGAAATTTTTGCCGGGTGGAGGTATCTACATCATCGACATTCTTAACAATTGCCTTATGTTTATCCTCATCTCTTTTCTTTTTGGCATTATTTTTAAAGTTTTACCAGATGCCAAGATTAAGTGGAAGGATGTAACAGTGGGGGCGGTAACTACGGCCATACTTTTTATGATCGGCAAGTTTTGTATAGGTCTTTACCTGGGCCACAGCAACCTGGGCAGTATTTACGGTACAGCAGGGTCTATTATTATTGTAATGCTCTGGGTGTACTACAGCGCAGTGATTTTATATTTTGGTGCAGAATTTACCAAGGTTTATGCAAAGCACTATGGTGACGAAATTATACCGAACGATTACGCGGTGTGGGTTAAGACCAAAGAGATAGAATTACCGCCAAAGACCATGAGCTGATAAATTTTCATTAATTTCAATACTTTAAAACAGCAGATTTATGAAGCGCATTCTTCTTATTGACGATGACATGGACATGTGCACGCTACTGGGCAGGTTTTTACAGCGTAAGGGCTTTGAAACGGATGCAGCTTACAGCGGTAATAAAGGCATCGCCAAATTTAAAGAGCAGCATTTTGACGTGGTCCTCTGCGATTTCAGGCTGGGCGATAAGGAAGGGCGGGAAGTACTGAAAGAAATTAAAGAGATTAACCCGCATGCAGTGGTAATCATCATTACCGGCTACTCGGATATTAAAATTGCGGTAGATGTTATAAAGCACGGTGCGTTTGATTATATCACCAAACCGCTGATACCGGAAGAGGTGGTGAACGTAATTAATAAATCTTTGCAGGAGCCTGCAGGCGAAGGTACAGCAGTAGCCTCCAAAAGGAATACAGGCGGCGCTGCCAACGATGGTGAGTTCCTGAAAGGCCAGGCAGGTGCTACCAAAGAACTGTACAAACAAATTGAACTGGTAGCGCCCACCAATTACAGTATTATCCTGTATGGCGAAAGCGGAACGGGTAAAGAAGTAATGGCCAAAACCATTCACCTTTCAAGTGTAAGAAAAGACAAGCCATTCGTAGCGCTGGATTGCGGAACCCTGTCAAAAGAACTGGTAGGCAGCGAGCTGTTCGGACATATGAAGGGATCTTTTACGGGCGCGCTGGCAGATAAGGAAGGTCTTTTTGAAGTAGCCAACGGAGGAACCCTGTTCCTGGATGAGGTAGCCAATCTCTCACTGGACATTCAGGCTTCATTATTAAGGGTTATCCAGGAAAGAAAGTTTAAGCGGGTAGGTGGCAACAAAGAAATTAATGCGGATGTGCGTATTTTGGTAGCTTCCAATGAAAACCTGCAGGATGCCTACCGCAAGGGTAAATTCAGGGAAGATTTATATCACCGTTTTAATGAGTTTTCCATCAACATACCGCCACTGCGCGAAAGAAAAGAAGATATTCCGCTTTTTGCCCATTTTTTCCTGAAGCAGTCCTGCGCAGAACTGAATAAAGAAATCGGTGGTTTTGAAGATGAAGTAATGAATATGTTTATCAATTATTCATGGCCGGGTAATTTGCGCGAATTCAGAAATGTGATACGCAGGGCAGCGCTGCTTACCAATACAGGTTTAATTGGCAGCAAGGTATTGCCATGGGAAATGACCCAGCACAACCCCCTGAAAGATGAAAATGTGGTGACAACGTATACTTCTGCAGTACCTGAAACCATGCTGGCTGCTACACCTGCCCAACCGGTGTCCCGCCCTCCATTCGATCTAAAAAACGCTGCTTCACAAGCGGAGTACGAAACCATCATGAATGTACTGAAGCAGGTGAATTTTAATAAATCAAAAGCAGCAGATATATTAAAAATTGACAGAAAAACACTCTACAATAAACTGCGGGTCTATGAATCGCATCAGCACAATGGGGAATAAATTCTACACGAAGCCCCATTCTTGGATAAATAAGTTTAATAACCCCTTGCCAGTCAGGGGTTTTATTTTTAACGGGCACCGCTGCACTAAGGTATATGCTTTGCCTTACTGCTGGGGCATAGTATGATTAACCTTAAAAACATTTTATATGATTACTTCTCCTGGAATAATGACAACATTGAGTTCTGTAATGGAAAAATTGCGTTTGAAAAGGCACGACAATGAATTTATCATTGCGCCCGAAGGATTCAGCATTGGTAATGGCAAATTTTATAGCCCGGAAGATCTGACCATCATTAAGACATATCGTTTTGAAGGTGCTTCTGATCCTTCTGATGCATCTATCCTGTATGTAATTGAATCAAAAGACGGATTGATTGGGTACAGCATAGATGCCTATGGCGTGTACAGCAATCATGACGATGACGGTTACGACGATTTTATCCGTAAAATAAAAGTGGAAGACAGGGATGAGCAGCAGATTTTTGAATAATGGGCGCTGGAACGGTTAAGGTTTTTGAAATATTAACAGAGGCTTTCTAAAAACATCCCCTGGCTGGTTTTATCCATTTTCTTGGTACGGATAAGGCCGGCTGCATACCCGGATGACTATTTTGGGAAGCCTCTTTTTTGTGCCTTTTAATGTATCTCCGCAGTTGCCTGGCGCCTGCAGAATCTTCTTTCTTGTTTTTATTTCCATAGTATCTTTAATGCTCATCAATGATGGACGTAATATGCCTGCTTTTACCAATAGAATTACTGCGCTGTTTGGTATTCAATACCCCATCATACAGGCGGGAATGGTATGGGCAAGCGGCTGGCGGCTGGCCAGTGCTGTAAGCAATGCGGGCGGACTGGGTATTATAGGCAGTGGCAGCATGTACCCGGATATATTGAAAAGCCATATTCAACAATGCAAAACTGCTACCCATAAACCATTTGCTGTCAACCTGCCCCTGCTTTATCCTGATGCAGATAAACATATAGCTACTATTATTGATGAAAAAGTGCCGGTAGTATTTACGTCCGCGGGCAACCCTGCTGCCTGGACCAGCATTCTAAAGAAAGAAGGTATTACCGTAGTGCATGTAGTCAGCAGCAGTAAGTTTGCTAAAAAAGCGGAGCAGGCAGGTTGCGATGCAGTAGTAGCGGAAGGTTTTGAAGCGGGTGGCCACAACGGCAGGGAAGAGACTACTACGATGGTATTGGTCCCTGCTGTAGCGGCAGCTGTGAAAATTCCTGTAATAGCTG
>JANPGT010000003.1:0-4814 GCA_031424135.1 Chitinophagaceae bacterium | reverse complement strand
GGTAATTACCCATGCGGGCTTTGTTATAAAAGCCACCCAGCCGGGCCACTACGTTTTTACCGGCGGTAATAACAAAAGTCTTTTCTGCTTCCAGTACCGAACCAAAAGCGCCGCCGAGTTTGGTATCCAGTTGCTGTCCATTGGCAGATGCAGGTACCTGTACCAATGCTGTGCGCAAAGCCCAGGAAGGCTTTTTCAGTTCCAGCACCAGGCCATTGGTATACCCGCGGGTATTGGCCGGGTAATCCCAGGCGCCGGCGCTCATTAAACTCCAGTTCATGAAATCGGTGCGGGGATCGTGGCTGTAGGTATTGTCGTCAAAAAAATCTGCTACGCTGAATTTGCCTGCCCTTACTGAAATATATGCTGAAGGCGTGTGCCCGCGTAACTGGTTCTGGTCATCTTCAATAAGTTGGGTATGGTTGCTCAATGGAAACTCCTGTTCCATATAGGCCCGGGCCACATATAATTTAGGCGTACTGCTGCCAATACGGAAGGTTTCTCCATTGGGGAAGCCTGCAATGCCAGTGGCCTTACTCAGCCCTTCTCCACCTGCTATCTCAGGGTTGAAATAGACTGCCCCATTCCGCCAAAGCTTCCTGCCAATAAAGTAGGTATTCGTAAAAGATACTTTGGTGCCTTCTGAAGCCTGCAGGCTGTTATTGCCTGAATACTTTGCAGTAAAATTGAAATGGTATTGCGGTATAACGGTGGCCTGCAGGTGCAGGCTCCATTTCTCCTGCATACTGCTGTCGTTGATTATTTGGGCCTGTAAATGGATTGTGACCATTGCCAGACAGCATGAAAATAGCCGTTTCATCAGGTTTAATTAATTGGTGCCGCAAAAGTAAAACCTGTGTTTTGCCTGCAGGCATAACAACGCCTGAATCTTTGCAATATGGATGCGAAACAGGTGTCATTAACAAATGGCTAAGAGATGAAAAGAGAACCAATAGAAAAGGAGCCAGGGGATAACGGAAAAACGAACTCAATAGAAGATATTGTGAAAATGACAAAAAACGGCAGCGATAGCCCGGAATCAAAAAACACTTTTATTTTTTGTGGAATCTGCCTGGAATAATGTCTTAGTAGAAAGTAGTTTTTCCGGAAAAAATTGCTGTAGCGCCGGAGACTCCCCGGTAGCAGTTAAGGTGTATCCTGATCAGGTAGGCCGTGCTGCAGACAGCAATAGTACTTTCTTTTTTTCTCTCTGTTTTTTTATGGTGATTTCAATTTTGATGGTCTTAAAAGACCAGGGGATACCTATTTTTCTAACGTAACTAAAACATTATCATTATGGAAATTGGACAGATACTCTCAGCCGATGTGCTGGATATTATTTTTGATGAACGCAATAAAGAATACGGCGCGTACGACCTGCGTAAAAACTACCAACGCCGGCTGATGAAGGCTATGGCTTCAATGCTGCTGGTAGTAGTATTATTACTGGTGGCTTATATGCTGGTGGCAGCTATTAAGCCCAAAGACAATAAACTGTTGGTAGGCCCTGATTTAGTACTCACAAATGTAGAACCACCACTACCGCCGGCTGAACCGTTGCCACCGCCACCCCCACCGCCTCCGGTACCTTCTGTAAAAATGCTGGCACTCACAGCCCCATTAATTGTAAAAGAGGTAGCTCCCGAAGAGATGCCGCCAACGGTTGATGATTTGGAAACTGCCAAAATTGGACTGGTGAATTCAGCCGGCACAGATGAACTTGGTATTGTAGCACCGGTGGAAACAGCAAAGGCTGTAGTGGCAGTGCCTGAGAAAAAAGATGACGCAGAAATAATTTTTACCAAGGTGGAGATTGAATCAACATATCCAGGTGGTGCTACTGCTTGGGGACGGTTTCTAAACAAAAGTCTGCCTTATCCCCAGGACGCAGTTGACAACGGTATACAGGGAACTGTAACCATCCAGTTTATTGTAGACAAAGAAGGTAATGTAAGTGAAGTAACAGCCACAAGCGGACCTGAAGAGTTAAGAAATGCCGCCGTTACCGCCATCAGGAAAAGCGGCAAATGGGAACCCGCAATACAAAATGGCAAAAAAGTAAAATCGTACAAGAACCAGCCCGTTACATTCCGCCTGCCAACCGAATAAGAGATGTATCGATCATTAAACCTTCCAAAAAAAATAAGCAGTTGCTGTTTAGCAACTGCTTATTTTTTTGTTGGTGTTCAAGTCAAAATATTGCTGCTGTTTTCATCAGCAATTTCCAATTATTAGTTATGCTTTCGCCATTTTTGGTGTTTTCACCAACAATTTATAAGCACCAATATTTCTTATTGCCCCACTGCACCTACCTTTTTTAACAGTTTCCAGCTGCTGCGGTGGTGCATGAATTTGAACACCATTGAATAGATAGCGGGTAATATCAGCAGTGTAAGTATAGTGGCGGTAATCAAGCCACCAATTACCACTACAGCCAGGGGCTTCTGGGTTTCACTGCCAATACCGGTAGACACCGCTGCCGGCATCAATCCAATCATGGCCATTAATGCTGTCATGACTACAGGCCGTACACGCGATATTACGCCTTCCCGCACCGCATCGTCCAGGTGCATACCCGCATCCAGGTTTTTACGGAATACCGAAATAAGAATCACCCCGTTCTGGATACAGACGCCAAACAAAGCGATGAACCCTATACCGGCGGAAATACTGAAATTGATGCCGGTGATATGCAGGGCAAGAATACCGCCTATCAATGCAAAAGGCACATTGATGATGGTAAGAAAAGCATCTTTTACATTGCCGTAGGTAATAAATAAGATCAGGAAGATGGCCAGCAAACAAATGGGCACCACGCGGCCCAGTGTTTTGGTAGCACGTTGCTGATTTTCAAATTCGCCGTTCCAGGTTAGCTTATAGCCGGTGGGCAGGTGCACAGCTGCGTTTACTTTTTGCTGGGCTTCTGCAATGGTGCTGCCCAGGTCTCTTTCACGAACAGAAAACTTCACTGCTATATGCCGCATATTATTATCCCTGAAAATAAATGCCGGGCCGGTAAGTGTTTTAATATCTGCAATTTCTTTCAATGGCACTTTGGCGCCATCATTGGTAGGCACCATCAGGTTCTGGATGGCTTCGGGCGAAGCGCGGAATTCCTTCTGGTAACGTATACGTACATCAAACTTTCTTTCACCCTCGTATAATTGCGTGGGCGATTTTCCACCGATGGCCATTTCAATCACCGCATTGGCATCTGCCGTATTTACCCCGTAAAAAGCCATTTTCTGCTGGTCCAGCTCAATCCTGAACTCCGGCTGTCCCAGGTTTCTCAATACACCAAGGTCTTCAATACCGCGCACAGTTTTCAGCACATTTAAAACGCTGTCTGCTTTATCGTCGAGTGTCTGAAAATCGGGCCCGAATATTTTTACTGCCATGGCTGCGTTTACGCCTGCTACCGCCTCCTCCACATTATCCCTGATGGGCTGCGAATAGTTGAATGTAATGCCGGGGAATTTTCTTAGTTGTGCATCCATCTCATCTATCAGATGCTCGCCGGTAATTTTTCTTTGCCATTCCTTTTTGGGTTTAAGGTCTACCTGTATCTGCACATTAAAAAAACCCTTGGGGTCGGTACCGTCGTTGGTGCGGCCTACCTGCGACAATGTTTGCTTTACCTCCGGGAATTTTACCAGTATATCAATCATCTTATTGGAAATGGTATTGGCTTCAGAAAGCGACACACTCATTGGTAATTCCGCTTCCACCCATAAAGCGCCTTCATTCAAATCGGGCAGAAATTCAGATCCCAGGAACCTGGCAGAAAAGAAAGTGAGCACCATAATTACCAAAGCGATAATGATGCTTTTTTTCTGGTTGCGGTAAACAATATTGAACAGTTTGCTGACACCCTTCTCAAAAAAAATGACTACCGGGTTGTGTTTCTCGCGTACATTTTTGCGCAGCAGAATGCTGGACAGGGCCGGAACCAGTGTTAGTGTAAACAGCAGCGCACCCAGCAGTGCAAAACCCAGTGTATAGGCCAGCGGAGAAAACATTTTTCCTTCTACTTTCTGGAAAGCAAAAATGGGTACCAGGCAGGTAATGATAATCAGCTTTGAAAAGAAAATGGATTTGCCCATTTCTGTGCCGGTATTCTTAAACAGGCCAAGCTTTGCCAGTTTATTGAATTTTTCCATGCCCACTTCTTTGGCTTTATGGTCCAGTGCCACAAACAGGCCTTCCACCATTACCACGGCCCCGTCTATGATGATACCAAAATCAATGGCGCCCATAGAAAGCAGGTTGGCACTCATCCCTTTTATGCGCATACAGATAAATGCAAATAACAGCGACAGTGGAATGATGATACTAACAGTAATGGTGGTGCGCCAATCTGCCATAAACAGCAGTACAATTACGGTTACCAGTACTATGCCTTCAATCAGGTTGTGGATAACCGTTTCCTGGGCAAAATCCATCAGGTTGGTACGGTCGTAAAAGGTTTTTATTTTTACGTCTTTGGGCAGTATGCTGTTGTTCAGCTCGTCTACCTTGGCCCTTACCCTTTCCAGCACTTCGCTGGGGTTTTCCCCTTTGCGCATCACAATAATGCCTTCCATCACGTCTTCCTGCTGATCCCGGGCTACCTGGCCCAGGCGTGGCTTACCCGACTCAATTACATTGCCCACGTTTTTCACCAGCAGCGGTACGCCATTAATTTTATTTATAATGATGTTGTTAATGTCATCTATACTGTTCAATACCCCGATGCCCCTTACTACATAACTCTGCCCGTTGCGTTCAATCACGTCTCCTCCTACATTTACATTGCTTTTGGCAATGGCATTGTA
>JANPGT010000002.1:0-1870 GCA_031424135.1 Chitinophagaceae bacterium | reverse complement strand
CGGAGTCAATGGATGCTATGTTTGAGCTGCAACGGGAAGGTAAAATTCTGCATGTGGGGGTTAGCAACGTAAGCAGGGCCGACCTTGAAATTGCCATGAATATGGGTCCCATCGCCACCGTAGAGAACATGTTTGGCCATGGACAGCGTACCACCGCTATTACCCCCTACGGCGAAAACCGGGGCGGAGAAGAAGTGCTGGACATCTGCGAAAAACATGGGATCCCCCTGGTACCCTATTTCAGCCTGGTCAATTCCCTGCCTAAAAAAGACGACCGCATCAGCATCCTTGCCCAAAAATACCATGCCACCTAAGCACAAATAAATATCGCCTGGCTGCTGCACCGATCGCCCTGGATACTGCCCATACCGGGCACTTCTTCGATCAACCATTTCAGGGAGAATTTTGCGGCGAAAACGATACAGCTTACCGAAGAAGATATGATGTTCCTCGACCCCCCAACCCCCTGAAGGGGGAGTATTACGTTCATTTTAATGATCCTGTTAGAAATGATGCTCAACTGTTTTAATCGGGAATAATAATAGAAGCCAGATTGTAATCAGTAGGCCTCATCGCAAAGTGAGGGTGTTGTCGCTATTTGCGGTATCGGAACGGAGACTACCACGAGGTAAATTATAGTAAGGCTGAGCTGTAATTCCCATGTTTAAAGAACGGAACATTATTACATATCTACTCATGAAAATGACCTTAATACTCCCCCTTTAGGGGGGCGGGGGGTTAGGTTGCCAGGTATACACCATCTTCCCTTTCTTCCACCTGCCAATGCTTCAAATAATAACCCTCTCCACTGCTATTGCGGCCATTCTGTAAATTGAATTTGTAGCGGTGTACGGGACAAACAATATTCCCCAGCGCATCAATATATCCATCGGCCATAATACCGCTGGCATGCGGACATTTATACGCAAACGCATACAGGCCACCGTTATACCTGCCAACGCAAATCTTTTTACCGCCCGTTTCTACCACGGCAATATGATTGGCGGCAAAGTCCAGTTCATGAATGGATTCGGCAATCTTTTGCCATTGAAAGAGTCCGGGCGCTGGCATCAATAAAAAAGAGTTGAACGTTTAATAGAAAAGACCATTTGTGTACGCAGTTTGAATCAGAAAGCGCCGATTGAAAAACCAATGCAGTTCACCACAGTAGCACAAAAGCTAAATAGCGAACCAACCCGAAAAAAGGCTGTTATTTTTTTCGGGTCGCCTTTTTTGTTTCTTTTTTGGCGAAGCAAAAAAGAAAGATCAGGTTTATGGGGAAAGTATCAGGGCATTTGTTATAGTGACTATTTTAATACAATAGTCTAATACAAATATTCCGTTTTGTAAGGATAACGCACCTGGTACTGTACCCTTACCTTATGCAGTATAGTAGCCCTTAGCTCGTGGAAATTCCTTTTTTCGGTGGCCGAAACAAAGATGGCATTGCCCAGCAGTTCATTCTCCCAGCGCTGCTTCAACTCCACCAGTATCTGCTGCTTTACTTCAGGTTCCAGCCATTCGTCAAAATGATTTTTTTCAAACAGGTCCATTTTGTTGAAGATGGTAATCACCGGCTTGTCCTGCGCCTTCAGGTCCTGCAGGGTCTTGTTCACCACGGCAATATGATCTTCGTGCTGCGGATGGCTCATGTCTACCACGTGGAGCAGGATATCTGCTTCGCGCACTTCATCCAGCGTGCTCTTAAAACTTTCTACCAGGTGGTGGGGCAGTTTGCGGATGAAACCTACTGTATCGCTGAGTAGAAAAGGCGTGTTTTCAAAAACTACTTTGCGGGTGGTGGTGTCCAGGGTAGCGAAGAGTTTATTTTCGGCAAACACATCGCTCTTGCTCAGCACATTCATAATGG
>JANPGT010000001.1:0-1890 GCA_031424135.1 Chitinophagaceae bacterium | reverse complement strand
CAATGCCTCTATCCGCAGGATAAGTTCTTCCGGGCTGGTAACCACTTTTGCCGGAAATGGTAAAAAGACTACAGGAGAACCAATGTACGATCCGCAGCAACTCGCTTTAGATACGCAGGGAAATCTTTACGTTACACAGCTCTACGGTAATTCGCTCAAGATTTCACCGGGTGGAATAATTGCTGATTTTACATCCGGCATAGCCGGTTTTAGATCCGGCATCACTACAGACAAGGCAAATAATGTTTATATCATCTCCGGCAGCCCGGGCAGCACTGAGGTTATTTATAGGGTTTCACCCGGTGGTATTACTACCGCCCTGGCAGGTTCCGTGTATGGTTCCGCAGATGGTACCGGAACAGATGCACGGTTAACCGAAAATTACCTGGCATGCGATGGCTCTTCTAATCTTTATATAGGATACGTTCCGATGATAACAGCATATCCCCCGTCCTCCGTGGTTATTCGTACAGTAAGCAAACCGCTGCTGCAGTTTTTAACCACTGAAGGTGCCGCCTCTGCGTCCAATTATTTTTCCATCAGCGGCACGTATCTTACTGCAGCAGCCATGCTTGTTGCGCCAAACGGCTTTGAAATGGCCACAACAGAAACCGGGGCTTACTCAAACAACTTATCAGTAGTGCCGGCGGCGGGCGAAATAAATGCACGTAAAATTTTTATCCGCCTGAAAGCGGGCCTGGTACCCGGTACTTATAATGACGCTGTTGTATTGAGCGCAGCGGGGGCAGTTACCCAAAAAATGGGGGTGTCGGGTATTGTAAAAAGTTCAGCAAAAAAACTGGCAATTATCGGTTCCGGCACTTCTGCCTGTATTGGCCCCAACCCGGTAAGTGCTTGTTATGTAAACCAGCTGAATACTTATTATAACAAGTTGGCTCCCTTCGATACAATTATAGACAATCACCTGGCACGCGGCAGCACCAATTGTTACAATGGTATGCCATCATCCTATACATCCCCGTACAGTGCCGCCAGTGGATATATACCCATAAAGGACATCAATATCACTGCGGCCCTGGCGCTCCATCCCGGTGCAGTACTGGTCAATTATCCCAGCAATGGTTATGATGTACTATCGGTCAACGAGATCATGTTCTGCCTGCGCACCATCAGGGACGCTGCCAATGAAAATGGCGTGCCCTGCTTTATTACTACCACCCAGCCAAGAACAAGTCCCGCAAGTTTCAACACAGCTGCCATAAAACGAAAACTGGCAGTTCTGAAAGACAGCATACTGGCTGCCTTTGGAAAATATGCCATTGATTTTTATTCCGGTTTATTTAAACCCGCCGATAGTTCATTGTTGTACGATGCGGGTGACCAGGTAAATATGAATGCTGCAGGGCACACTATTTTATTCCAGCGGGTACTGGCCAAAGACCCATTGGGCGATCTGCCTGCAACGGGTACCGGCACCGGCCTGAAAGCAAATTATTACAATGGAATGCCGGGGATCAGTGGCCCCGTATTAACAAGGGTTGATCCGCAAATTAACAATGACTTCAGTTTTGTTTCACCCGCACCGGGCATTGTAAATACAGAAAACTATTCGGTGAGATGGACAGGTAAAGTTCAACCGCTGTATTCGGAAACCTATACTTTCTACAGCAATTCTGACGATGGTATAGGCGTGTGGGTGAATGGGGTAAGGTTGATATACAACTGGACCAACCACGGCAACACAGAAAACAGCGGCAGCATTACACTTGTAGCAGGCAAACAGTACGACATCCTGGTGGAATATTACCAGGCAACAGGATTTGCAGTGTCAAAACTCTCCTGGTCAGGCGCTCATACACCCAAACAAATTATTCCTTCAACACAATTATACCCTGGCGATCAGGAAAGAAAAATTCCGGAATGTACTGC